>NZ_JASCPT010000130.1:0-15054 GCF_029959775.1 Pseudomonas sp. PS01270
GCTCGCGAAAGCGCTGGGTCAGACACCCACATGTCAGCTGACACGCCGCCTTCGCGAGCAGGCTCGCTCCCACAGGGGATTTCGGTGGATCCTAGAATTTCAGCGCAGCCGACTTGACCGTGACTTCCGTACCTTGCTGGCCGCTGGCGCTGATCAGTTGTACCTGAATCTTCTGCGTCGCCGGGAAGGTCTTGAAGACGTTCGTCAGGTTCAGCGTGCTCAGCGCGCCCGGTGTGGCGCAGCTGAATTGGTAATGCGCATGGATTTCGCTGTGGTCGTGGTGATGCTCGTGACCGTCCTTGTCCGCTTCATCTTCGTCGTGATTGTCGGCGTCCGGTTTGTCGCCGAACAGCGGGCTTTCCAGTTCCTGACTGACCACCTTGCAACCGGCCGCAGCGGGCAGACTGAACAGGGCCAATGGTTTTTCCAGCTGCGCCCGAGCGGCAGCGACTTTGGCCTTGTCGGCATCCGACGTGGCGGCGTGTTCAAAACCCACCAGATTCATCGCCGGGCTTTCCAGCTCCAGCTCCAGGGTCTGACCCTCCAGCGCGGCGTTCAGCCGACCCACACCATGTTCATGAGCGCCGAGGCTGCCGTGCTCATGATCATGATCGTGCTCATCAACCGCATGGGCAGCGGCCAGCGGCAACAGGGCAAACGGCAAAGCGAGCAACAAACGACGCATGACGAACTCCGAGAAAAATGAAAAGTTTGTTATGTAATCTTATAACGAAAGTGAGCAGAGTGTGCCCGTGCGCTTGAGATTGCGCAAGACATGGCTAAGCACCGCCCGGGATGAGTTCGCGGGCGGTGCTGGGGTTGGATGTCATGCTTGCAGAATCAGAAGCCTGCGCCGGGATAGTCGAACCAATAGTGTCCCGAAAGAACATCGTTGATCAGATTTGCGTCGAGCACGCTCGGGGCATCGCGACTGAAACGCTGTCGCCAAGCCGGAAGCCACCAGTAGTTGATGGCTGTTCCGCGCGGAAATACCACCAGAGTCAGCACCTCCTTATCCATTTTGCCCTGCGTGTAGAGTTGATGACTGCGATCCATCAGGGCCATGTACTGGTCGATTGGCAGTCTGAACATAAGTGCCATGGTGAAGATTTTTTCACTCTGACTGAACGCCGGACTCTGCAGTACCCGCAATGCTTCGCAAGTGTGTGAATTCGGTTGACTCGCTATGCTCTGGCCTTCGGGGGTTGAAAGTATGTCGAAACGATCATCCATGTCTCGCCAGTCGGTCCGGCTATTGCGCTCAAAGTAATCACGAATAACAAGGGTCAGTGGACCTGCAGTTTCCCCGTCAGCGGGACAAGCCGAAAGATCGGCAGGCAACCAGATGCGCCATGCCACGATGAGCAAGAGTGGGGTCATCAATAGGGCGTAGTAACTTCGTTTCATTACAGGGTGCTGTGAGAAAAAGGACACTGTAGATGAATGCTCGATAACCGCCACACTGGACAACGTCGCTTGGCGTTGCACAAGTCCCATGGGAGCATGCAGGTCAGAAAAGTGCAGGAGCGAACTCGATGTTGCGGATACGCGGAACGGTCGGCGAGGTGCCGGTGGATTTGACGGTGGAGCTGGATGACAGCGATTGGGCCAGGCTGGGTTCGGCGCTGAGCGGGCAGGCGCCGATTGCGCAGTCTGAGGCGGTTGCGCCCGCTCCGGCGGCGAAGCCGGTGAATCAGGATGATGCGCTGTGGCAGGTGGCCAAAGACTTGTTGCGCAACGCCGGGCAACTTAGCGGGCCGGATCTGCTCGATCAGTTGGAGGCGCTCACCGGCAGTGCGGCAGCGGGCAAGCGTTTGCTCGTGCGCTTGCGCCATAGTTCCGATGTGAAAGTGGCGAGCGGCGGGGATACGCCGCTCTATAGCTGGATCGGGTGAGGCCTTAATACAGCGCCGCAAACACTTTGCGACGGTAAGCCGTCACCAACGGATGATCATTGCCCAGCAGTTCGAACACCTGCAGCAAGGTCTTGTGCGGCAAGCCGTCGCCGTAGCTGCGGTTGCGGATGAATAGCTTCAGCAGGGCGTCCAGCGCCGCTTCGTATTGCTGGCGCGCCAGTTGCTGGATCGCCAGTTGGTACACCGCTTCATCGTCCTGTGGATTTTGCGCCAGGCGGCTTTTCAGGTCGGCGGCGTCCGGCAGGTCGCGGGCGAGGCCGAGGAACTGGATCTGCGCCTTGGCCCCGGCGAGTGCGGCTTTGTGCTCATCGCTCTTGACCGCGTCGAGCACGGTTTGCGCTTCGCCCAGCTCACCGCGTTCGGTCAGGCAGCGTGCGTAAAGGATCAGCGCTTTGGCGTTGGTATTGTCTTCATTGAGAATGGTCACCAGCACCGCTTCCGCCTCGGCGAAGTGACCTTCGTCGAACATCGCTTGGGCCTGTTCGAACGGGTCGGCAGCGGCCGGTGGCGGCATCTGCACATGCGGTTCCAGCAGCGCGCGCACGGCGGATTCCGGTTGTGCCCCGGCAAAGCCATCGACCGGCTGACCGTCCTTGAACAGCACCACGGTCGGCAGGCTGCGAATGCCGAAGCGGGCGACGATGTCCTGCTCGATGTCGCAGTTGACCTTGGCCAGCAGCAACTCGCCCTGATAGCTCTCGGCAATGCCTTGCAACATCGGCATCAACGCCTTGCACGGCGCACACCATTCGGCCCAGAAATCCACCAGCACCGGTTTGTTGAAGGAGGCTTCGATCACCGACTGGTCGAAATCGGCAGTCGTGGCGTCGAAGATATACGGCGTTTGCTGACTCATGGGGGATCTCGTAAAAGCGTGGATGGGCTCACTATAAAGCTTCGCGAGGGGCTGCTGAAAGCTGTAACACTGATCGTTCCCATGCTCCGCGTGGGAATGCCTCCGGTGACGCTCTGCGTTACGCCGTACGAAGGGACGCGGAGCGTCCCGGGCTGCATTCCCACGCAGAGCGTGGGAACGATCATGCGCGGGTGGCGTGGTAAAGGCTCACATGCCGAAACTCTTCCGGCTCGGCCAGATCCGGCAAGGTCATCGCCTCGAGCACTTCAATTCGCTCATACAACGGATGACGAAAGTTCCGCACCCGTGAATCCGCCACCAGCGCCTCGCGTCCGCGACTGAGAAACGCGTCGAGCAACGGCAGATTGGCGCGGTCGTACAGCACGTCGGCGACCAGAATCAGATCGAAGCGATCGGCCTCGGCAAAGAAATCCGTCGAATAACTCATCTGCACAGCATTGAGCTCGGCATTTGCCCGGCAAGCGGCGATCGCCAACGGATCGAGATCGCAGGCCACCACTTCCAGCGCCCCGGCCTTCACCGCTGCGATGCCGGCGATCCCGGAACCGGCGCCGAAATCCAGTACGCGCTTGCCGCGCACCCACTCTGGAAACTGTGCCAGATAACGCGCCACGGCCAAGCCGCTGGCCCAGCAAAAGCTCCAATAGGGCGGTTCATGCAGGATGCGCTGGGTTTCTTCCTGGCTGAATTCGCGGGCCATGTTGTCTCCGTCGATCAGCCACAGCTGCAAATCAGTGCCCGGCAACGCACAGGCTTTCAGTCTGGCGTCGCCGAGCAATTCCCCCAAGGCCTGTTGCAGGTCGAGCGGTGCTGTCATGGCGCTTTGACGAATTGCAGCTGGCCCAAAGCCTGAGTGGTCGGTTGAGTGATGGTCTGCGACGGCAGGTGCAGGATCAGTTGCCCGGACTGGCTGGCGCGACCGCGCAGCTCGACCCGTGCGCCGGCCGGAAACGCCTCGGGGTTGAAGCGCAGGTGAAACGGCAGGATCTGGTTGTTGCCGATCAGGCTGGAACTGGCGAGCAACTGTTGCGGGCGATCCTTTTCATCGATGACCAGCAGCGCCAGTTCGACCTCGGCGCCGGCCGGCACGCCTTGCAGGGTGCCGCTCAGTTCGCGCTGATGCGCTGGCAGCGGGCCAAGTTCGGCGGCCTCTTTGGCTTTTTTCTGCGCCTGTTGCGGCGCGGGGCCCGGCGTCGGCGGTTGCGGCTTGGGCGCGTCGCTGCCACAGGCCACCAGCAGGCTGAAAAGACTGAGCAGAACGAGCGGACGTAACGGCATTGGAGGCTCCGGCAGAATGAATTCCATGGATCAGACGATCATGCCGTTCTGTATACCGCAAAGCCTATGGCTTGTCTTGCCACGGGGATGCGCTACCATGGCCCTCCCATTTTTTGTTGCCAGCCACCATGCACTGTCCCTTCTGCGGTGCCAACGACACCAAGGTCATCGACTCGCGTCTGGTCGCCGAGGGCGAACAGGTGCGCCGCCGGCGTGAATGCCTGGCCTGCGGCGAACGTTTCACGACGTTCGAGACGGCCGAACTGGTGTTGCCGCGCCTGATCAAAACCGACGGCAGCCGCCAACCGTTCGACGAAGAAAAACTCCGCGCCGGCATGCAACGCGCGCTGGAGAAACGTCCGGTCAGCGTCGAGCGCCTCGAATCCTCTCTGGTCCATATCAAGCACAAGCTGCGCGCCACCGGCGAACGCGAGGTCAAATCCCTCGTGGTCGGCGAGCTGGTGATGGCCGAGCTGCAAAAGCTTGATGAAGTCGCCTATATCCGTTTTGCCTCGGTGTACAAGCGCTTCCAGGACCTCAATGAATTCCGCGAAGAGATCGACCGCCTCGCCCGCGAACCGGTGAAAGAATGACCACCGCCGCCGAGCAGGCGATCCTCGACGCGCATTTCATGGCCCGCGCGCTGGAACTGGCGCGCAAAGGCCACTACACCACCCATCCCAATCCGCGAGTCGGTTGCGTGGTGGTGCGTGACGGCCAGATTGTCGGCGAAGGCTGGCATGAGCGCGCCGGCGAACCCCATGCCGAAGTCCACGCCCTGCGCGCCGCTGGCGAGCAGGCCCGGGGCGCGACGGCTTATGTGACCCTCGAACCTTGCAGCCACCACGGGCGCACGCCGCCGTGTGCCGATGCCTTGGTGACCGCTGGCGTTGCCCGGGTCGTAGCGGCGATGCGTGATCCCAATCCGCAAGTCGCCGGGCGCGGTTTGCAGCGCTTGGCTGATGCCGGTATCGCCACTGAAAGCGGGGTGCTGGAAGCAGAAGCGCGCAAGCTCAATCAAGGTTTTCTGAAACGCATGGAACATGGCTTGCCGTTCGTGCGGGTCAAACTGGCCATGAGCCTCGATGGGCGCACAGCGATGGAAAGCGGCGAGAGCCAATGGATCACCGGCCCGGCGGCGCGTTCTGCGGTACAGCGTTTGCGCGCTGAGGCGGCGGTGGTGCTGACCGGCGCCGATACGGTGCTGGCTGACGGCGCACGCTTGACCGTGCGCGCGGACGAACTCGGTCTGGACAGCGAGCAAACCGCGCTGGCCATGAGTCGCCCGCCATTGCGCGTGTTGATCGATGGCCGCCTGCGGGTGCCGCTGGATGCACCGTTCTTCAAGGCCGGGCCGGCGCTGGTGGCCACCTGTGTAGCGGTCGAGGAGCAATACGCCAACGGCCCGGAATGCCTGATCGTGCTGGGTGACGACGGCCAGGTCGATCTGCATCAATTGCTCATCGAACTGGCTCATCGTGGCACCAATGAGGTGCTGGTCGAGGCCGGGCCGCGTCTGGCCGGCGCCTTTGCGCAACTGGGGCTGGTCGACGAATTCGTGATCTTCATTGCCGGCAAGTTCCTTGGCTCCACGGCGCGTCCGCTGCTCGACTGGCCGCTGGCGCAGATGAAAGATGCGCCGGAACTGAAAATCACTGAAATCCGCGCGGTGGGCGATGACTGGCGAGTCACTGCGATCCCTGTGCCTTCAGCCCGCGTATAATTCCCGGCCATTGCGTTAGCGCTGGCCTCGTTCTCAAGGAGAACCCCATGTTCACCGGCATCATCGAATCCATCGGCAGTATCCGCGCACTGACCCCAAAGGGCGGTGATGTGCGGGTGCACGTCGCAACCGGCAAGCTCGATCTGAGTGACGTCAAACTCGGCGACAGCATCGCGGTCAACGGCGTTTGCCTGACCGCCGTCGAGTTGCCGGGCGACGGCTTTGCCGCCGACGTCAGCCGCGAAACCCTCGATTGCACGGCCATGAATGACTTGAAAAGCGGCAGCCCGGTCAATCTGGAAAAAGCCCTGACCCCGACCACTCGCCTTGGCGGGCATCTGGTCAGCGGTCACGTCGATGGTGTCGGCGAAGTGGTCTCGCGCAGCGACAATGCCCGCGCCGTGGAATTTCGCATCCGCGCGCCGAAAGAACTGGCCAAGTACATCGCCCATAAAGGCTCGATCACCGTCGACGGTACCAGCCTGACCGTGAACGAAGTCGATGGCGCCGAATTCATGCTGACGATCATTCCGCACACCCTCAGCGAAACCATCATGGCTTCTTACAAGCCGGGCCGCCGGGTGAATCTGGAAGTCGACCTGCTGGCGCGTTATCTGGAGCGTCTGCTGCTGGGCGACAAGGCCGCCGAGAAGACCGCCGGCAGCACCATCACCGAAAGCTTTCTGGCCCAAAACGGCTACCTCAAATAATTCAAAAGAAGGGGGTGCCTTGTGGCGCTCAATAGCATCGAAGAACTGGTTGAAGACATCCGCCAAGGCAAGATGGTCATCCTCATGGATGACGAAGACCGCGAGAACGAAGGCGACCTGATCATGGCCGCCGAATGCTGCCAGGCCGAACACATCAACTTCATGGCCAAGCACGCCCGTGGCCTGATCTGCATGCCGATGAGCCGCGAGCGCTGCGAACTGTTGAAGCTGCCGCTGATGGCGCCACGCAACGGTTCCGGTTTCGGCACCAAGTTCACCGTTTCGATCGAAGCTGCCGAAGGCGTGACTACCGGCATCTCCGCCGCTGACCGTGCGCGCACCGTGCAAGCGGCTGCGGCCAAGGACGCCAAGGCTGAAGATATCGTCAGTCCGGGCCACATCTTCCCGCTGATGGCGCAGGCCGGCGGCACCCTCGCTCGCGCCGGCCACACCGAAGCCGCCTGCGACCTGGCGCGCATGGCCGGTTTCGAGCCGAGCGGAGTGATCTGCGAAGTGATGAACGACGACGGCACCATGTCCCGTCGCGCTGAACTCGAAGCATTCGCCGCCGAACACAACATCAAGATCGGCACCATCGCCGACCTGATCCACTACCGGATGATCCACGAACGTACCGTTCAGCGGATTGCCGAGCAGCCGCTGGACAGCGAACTGGGCCAATTCAACCTGGTGACCTATCGTGATTCGGTGGAAGGCGACGTGCACATGGCTCTGACGCTGGGCACTGTCTGCGCTGAAGAACCAACGCTGGTTCGCGTGCACAACATGGACCCGCTGCGCGACCTGCTGATGGTCAAGCAACCCGGTCGCTGGAGCCTGCGCGCCGCCATGGCTGCGGTCGCCGAGGCCGGCAGCGGTGTAGTGCTGCTGCTCGGTCACCCGCTCGATGGCGACGTGCTGCTGGCGCATATCCGTGAAACCGGTGAGCAGGCAACGCCGAAAAAACCGACCACCTACAGCATTGTCGGTGCCGGTTCGCAGATCCTGCGTGACCTCGGCGTGCGCAAGATGCGCTTGATGTCGGCACCAATGAAGTTCAATGCGATATCCGGTTTCGATCTGGAAGTTGTAGAATACGTGCCCTCCGAATAATGACCGGCTGTTTCCGGACTCCGATTCGCGGCAAATAATCACTGAGGGGCGCGTAGCAGACGCGTCCCGGCTCTTTAAGAGAACTGACGAATGACCCTGAAGACCATCGAAGGTACCTTCATCGCCCCCAAAGGCCGCTACGCTCTGGTAGTGGGCCGCTTCAACAGCTTCGTGGTTGAAAGCCTGGTCAGCGGTGCCGTTGATGCCCTGGTTCGCCACGGCGTGAGCGAAAGCGACATCACCATCATCCGCGCACCGGGCGCCTTCGAAATCCCGCTGGTTGCGCAGAAAGTCGCCCAGAAAGGCGAGTTCGCAGCGATCATCGCCCTCGGCGCGGTCATTCGTGGCGGTACTCCGCACTTCGAATACGTCGCTGGCGAGTGCACCAAAGGCCTGGCCCAAGTCTCCATGGAATTCGGCGTACCGGTCGCGTTCGGCGTGCTGACCGTCGATTCCATCGAGCAAGCCATCGAACGTTCCGGCACCAAGGCCGGTAACAAAGGTGCCGAAGCTGCCCTGTCCGCTCTGGAAATGGTCAGCCTGCTGGCGCAGTTGGAGGCCAAGTGATTAGCGACGAAAGCGATCGTTTCAACCCGCGCGATCCGAAACCTGCGGATGCCGGCAAGCCGTCGAAGAGCGCCAAGCGTCGCGAAGCCCGTCAGCTCGCGACCCAGGCGCTGTACCAGTGGCACATGGCCCGGCAATCGCTGAACGAGATCGAAGCGCAGTTTCGCGTTGATAACGATTTCACCGATGTCGACGGCGCCTACTTCCGTGAAATCCTTCACGGTGTTCCGCAGTTCAAGACCGAAATCGACACTGCCCTGACGCCTTGCCTGGATCTGGCGATCGAAGAGCTCGACCCAGTTGAACTGGCGGTTCTGCGCCTGTCGACCTGGGAACTGCTCAAGCGCGTCGACGTGCCATACCGCGTTGTGATCAACGAAGGTATCGAGCTGGCCAAGGTGTTCGGTTCGACCGACGGCCACAAGTTCGTCAACGGCGTGCTCGACAAGCTGGCCCCGCGCCTGCGTGAAGCTGAAGTGAAGGCGTTCAAGCGCTGATCGGCGCTTGAATACTTTTTCTCGGCCATGGGCGAGTTTGAGCTGATCCGCAATTTCTTCGCCGCCGCGCCTTGTGCGCAGGGCGGCGAAGGCGTTGCTCTGGGGATCGGCGACGACTGCGCCTTGCTGGCGGTTCCCGCTGGGGAACAGCTGGCGGTTTCTACCGATACGCTGGTGGCCGGTGTGCATTTCGCCGACCCCTGCGATCCGTTTCTGCTCGGTCAGCGCTCGCTGGCCGTCGCGGTCAGTGACCTGGCCGCCATGGGCGCCGCGCCCGTTGCCTTTACCCTTGCCCTGACCTTGCCGACGGTGACTGCCGATTGGCTGCAAGCCTATGCCCGGGGTTTGAACCGCATGGCGCAAAGCTGCGGCGTCGCGCTGGTCGGCGGCGATACCACGCGCGGACCGTTGAGCCTGACGGTCACCGTGTTCGGCCGCGTACCCGCTGGCCAGGCCTTGACCCGCAGCGGTGCGCAGGCCGGTGATCTGCTCTGCGTCGGCGGCGAACTGGGCAATGCGGCCGGCGCCTTGCCGCTGGTATTGGCCCAACGTGATGCCGAAGCGCATATCGCCCAGCCGCTGCTCGATCATTACTGGTCGCCACAACCACAACTGGCCCTCGGTCAGGCCCTGCGCGGCAAGGCCACGGCGGCACTGGACATCTCCGACGGCCTGCTCGCCGATTGCGGGCATATCGCGCTGGCGTCGAAGGTGCGACTTGAGATTGAACGCGAGCGTGTACCGTTGTCGGATGCTTTAGTCGCGTTTCTCGGCCAGCGCAGTGCCGAGCGCGCGGCATTGAGCGGTGGTGATGATTACGTACTGGCCTTCACCTTGCCGACCGCCGAGTTGCCGGCACTGCTGGCCGACGGCTGGCCGATCCATGTGATCGGCCGTGTGCTGCCGGGCCAGGCCGTGGTGCTTCTGGACCGCGACGGGCGCGACATCACTCCGCAGATTCGCGGCTACCAACATTTTCAGGAGACACCGTGACAGATCACCCGAAACAGGTCCCTGCCGAATTCGTGCCTCCTTCGGTCTGGCGCAATCCGTGGCATTTCCTCGCGTTCGGCTTCGGCTCCGGCACCTTGCCAAAAGCGCCGGGCACGTGGGGCTCGCTGGTGGCGCTGCCGTTCATTCCGTTGTGGCAGATGCTGCCCGACTGGGGTTACTGGCTGATGCTCGGCATCACCATGCTGTTCGGTTTCTGGCTGTGCGGCAAAGTCGCTGACGATTTGCGCGTGCACGACCACGAAGGCATCGTCTGGGACGAAATGGTCGGCATGTGGATCACCCTGTGGCTGGTGCCGGAAGGCTGGTACTGGTTGCTCGCGGGTTTTCTGGTGTTCCGCTTCTTCGATATTCTCAAGCCGTGGCCGATTCGCTGGATCGACAAGCACGTGCATGGCGGCGTCGGCATCATGCTCGACGACGTGCTGGCCGGTGTGTTCGCCTGGCTGGCGATGCAAGGGCTGGTCTGGATATTCGCCTGATTCGACTCACGTGAGGAAACACGCAATGCTGCGACGCGGGTTGGCGCTGCTGCTTCTGGCTCTGCTGGGCACGTTCGCCCATGCGCAGGCCGCCGCGCCTGTGCCTGGGGTGATCCATCTGGCCAGCGAAGACTGGGAGGATTACACCGCCGCCGACGGCCATGGTCTGGCCTGGGACGTGTTGCGCAAAGTGTTCGAGCCGGCCGGGGTCAAGCTGGATATCCGCACGGTGCCGTACACCCGGTCGATCGGGCTGGTGCAGTTGAAGGAAGTCGACGCGCTGGTCGGCTCCTACCGCGACGAAGCCGAGCATGTGCTGTACCCGCAATCGAAGTTCGATTCTGATCACATCTACGCGCTGGGCCTGTCCAGCAGCCCGCCGCCGACCCAGGCGACCCTGGGCAAATATCGTCTGGCCTGGGTGCGCGGCTACCGCTACGAGAACTACTTGCCGAACATCCAGCGCTTCAACCAGATCGAACGACGTACCGGCATTCTGCTGATGCTCAAGCAGGGCCGGGCGGATTACTACATCGATGCGCTGACCGAGATTGAAGCGGTCGTGCGCGATGCCGCGGATCCAGCGCAGTATCGCTATTCGCATCTGGCTGAGTTGCCGCTGTTTCTCGGTTTCGCCGATACCCCACAGGCTCGCGCGTTGATGGCGCTGTATGACCGGCGCATGGCGGAGCTGGTCAAGAGCGGAGAGTTGAAGCCGGTCTTCGAGAAGTGGCAGCAGCCGTATCCGTTTGATCCAAAATGATCACAGTGTCCTGTGGGAGCGCATGGCAGCTGTCATCAAACTTTTTGATGGTTATGCCCGATAATTCAGCCTAAGCGTCCACAGGAACCTGCTGTTACAATGCCCGCCTGCGAATTTTCAGTCTTCTAGATCAGGAGCACATCGGTGCCTGTCGTCTTCGTCGCCGCTTCCAAGCTGCCAACGCCTTTTGCGCAATTCACCATGCACGGCTTTCTCGATGAGAGCACCGGGCGTGAGCACGTCGTGCTGAGCCTCGGTGAAATTGCCGATGGCGCCCCGGTACTCGGTCGCCTGCATTCCGAATGCCTGACCGGCGATGCCTTGTTCAGCCAGCGTTGCGACTGCGGCTCGCAATTAGAGGCAGCTTTGCAGGCGATTGCGCGCGAAGGCCGTGGCGTGCTGCTGTATCTGCGTCAGGAAGGGCGCGGCATCGGTCTGCTGAACAAGATCCGCGCCTATGAATTGCAGGACGGCGGCGCCGACACCGTGGAAGCCAACGAGCGTCTGGGCTTTGCCGCCGATCAGCGCGACTACGCCATGTGCCTGCCGATGCTTGAGCATCTGGGCGTGAAATCCCTGCGCCTGATGACCAACAACCCGCGCAAGGTCAAAGCGCTGACCGACATGGGCATCGTCGTCGCCGAGCGCGTGCCGCTGCACACCGGGCACAATCCGCACAACAAACTCTACCTGGCGACCAAGGCCAGCAAGCTCGACCACATGATGGGCAACGAGCATCAGGGCGAGGTCGACCGCGCGTGACCCGTGGCCAGGTGCGGCGGCGGTTGTCGGTGGCCTGGTGGCAATACCTGGCGCTGGCGCTGTTGCCGCTGTTCGTGCTCAACGCGCTGTTCGGTGAAGGCCAGGGCCTGCTGCCAGTGCTGGCAATGCCTTTGTTCATTGCCGGCGTCGCCTCGATGTTTGTCAGCCTGAAGTATTTCGCCCGCTACAAACACGCCCTGATCGCCACGCAAAAAGCCCTCGATACCGCCGAAGAACCCGCCGCCTGGATTGCCCTTGCGGCGCGTCGGCGTACGGCGTTGCTGGTAGCGTCCTTGCCGGCCTGGATTGGCGCACTGGCGGTATTCGTCGGCCTCGAAGCCGTGCCGTTGATGTTGCTGGCGCTGTCCACCGCCGTGCTGTTCTACCTCTACCGTATTCCGCGACAACTCGGCTGATGCATCGCCTGTGGCTGGCGGTTCTGCTGCTCGCCCTGAGCAACCCGGCGCTGGCCGCACTGCGTGTGGTCAGCCTCGCCCCCTCGCTGTCTGAAATCGTCGTTGAACTGGATTCCGCTGACCTGCTGGTCGGCGTACTGGATGCGGGCGAGCGGCCGGCGGCGATAGCGGATGTTCCATCAGTGGGCCGCTACGGCCAGCTCGACATGGAGCGCTTGCTCAGCCTGAAACCGGATTTGCTGCTGCTCTGGCCCGGCAGTGTTGGCGCGGGGCAGCGTGATCAGCTCAAGCACCTGCACATTCCGACCTTCGTCGCCGAACCGCACACGTTGGCGCAACTGGCGACGCAAATTGAAGCGATCAGCAAACAGCTCGGGCGTCCAGAACGTGGGGCGAAACGAGCGGCCGAATTGCGAGAGCAACTGAATGATCTGCGCCAGCGTTATAGCCGTGACGAACCGCTGCGGGTTTTCTATCAAGTCTGGGACAAACCGCTATACACCGTGGGTGGCGGGCAGATCATCAGCGATGCGCTTGAGGTGTGCGGCGCGCGCAATGTCTTCGCCGAGCTGAATCTGCCGGCGCCGCAGGTAAGTATTGAAGCAGTGTTGCAGCGTGATCCGGAAGTGATTGTCGCCGGTGATCAGGCGCAGTTAGGGGCGTGGAAAACCTGGCCGCAGGTGGCAGCAGTCAGGCAGGGGAGACTGCTATTGGTCACTGACAAAGGTCTGGAAAGGCCCAGTGGTCAGATGATCAGTGCGACCGCCAAACTCTGCCAATTGATCGCGCCGGATCGGTAGACCGCATCGCCTGTATTCGCGAGCAGGCTCGCTCCCACACTGGATTTGCGTTGAAAACAAACTGTGTGGCCGCACTCAGTCTACTGTGGGAGCGAGCCTGCTCGCGAAGAGGCCTGCCAACCAACACAAATCTCAGTTCAGAGTTCAGGGGTCCATGTCACCCCAAACATCCACGCCCGACCTTCCTCACGATAGCCATACTGCGCGCCGTCATAGCTGTAGTTCGCCCGGCTGTAGTTCTTGTCCAGCAGGTTATCCACCTTCAGATCCAGCTTGATCTCACGGTTCAGCGCCCAACTGCTGCGCAGCCCGAGCGTGCCGTAGCCACCCAGCGACTGGGTGTTGTTCAAGTCGTCGTAACTGCCGCTGACCAATTGCCAACTGGCGCCGAGACCCAAGCGATCAAACTGCCGATCCAGATCCCAACTGGCCGTGCGCCGCGCCCGCCGTGCCAGTGTGTGCCCGGTATCGCGATCACGTGGATCAATGATCGCTACGCCAAGATTGCTCTGCCAGCCAAACAGCTCCTGCTTCAACGCTGCTTCAAAACCGTTGATGCGCGCTGACGCAACGTTCTGCGGGCGTGAGTTGCTGCCGAAGATGATCGCGTCTTCCAGGTCGGTGCGGTAAATCGAGGCTTCCAGCCGCGCGCTGTCGCTCAACTGGCTGCGCCATTGCAGTTCGTAGCTTTTCGAAGTTTCCGGTTTCAGGTCGGGATTGCTGAAATCCGGGTAGTACAGGTCGTTGAAGGTCGGCGCGCGGAAACCTTCGCTGTAGCTCAGCAGCACGTCGTTGTCCGGGTTCAGCGGCAGGGTGAAAGTGCCGCTCCACGTGTTCTGGTTGCCGAACTGCTGGTTGTCGTCGTGGCGCAGGCCGATCTCGGTGGAGAAACTGTCGGCCTGATAGCGATGCTGGATGAACGCTGCGCGATTCCAGCGGCTGTCCTCGTCAAACGCAGTGCTGCTGTTGACCCGGTCTTCGTACCAGTCGCCGCCCAGAATCAGGCTGTTGCGCGCGTCCAGCGTCAGGTCGTTCTGCCAGTTCACCGAGTCGCGATAGGTGTTGAACACCGTGCGCTCGTCGCTGAGCTTGTCGAAGGTCTTTTCGCGGTTTTCGCTGTGGCCGAGTTCGATGCGGGTTTTCCAGGTTTCGTTGACCCGCGCATCGACATAACTGCTGATGCTGCTGACATTGAAATCACTGTATGGCTGCTGTTGCACCGACTCGAAAGTGTCCATGTCGAAGCGGCCGAACGGGTTGTCGAATTCGCTCCTGCCACGGTTATCCAGCAGATTGGCGCCGACTTCGACGTCATCGGTCAGCGCGTGGCTGAGGCTCAGGCTCAGGGATTTGTTGCGGTAGGCGTCATGGTCGCTGTCGCTTGGATACGACTCGTGCGTACGGTCGATCCCGGCCGTTTCGTCGAGGCTGGCGCCGAGGTTGAAGCGGGTTTTCTCGTCGCCGCCGGACAAGCCGAGGCTGCGTTCCCAGGTCTGCTGACTGCCAAAGCCCAGATGCAGGCGTGGCTGCAAGCCTTGCTCGGTGCCGCGCCGGGTGAAGATCTGGATCACCCCGCCAATCGCGTCGCTGCCGTAGATCACCGAACGCGAACCGCGCAGCACTTCAACGCGCTCGATCTGCTCGATGTTCAGATGCTGCAGGTTGCTGTCGCCGGAAGTCGAGTTGCCGATGCGCTGGCCATCGACCAGCACCAGGCTCTGCGCCGATTGCGTGCCGCGAATGTAAATCCCCGGCAGACTGCCGCGCCCGCCGGTCTGCGCCACTTGCACGCCAGGCACGCGCCGCAGCAGATCGGGCACGTCGCTGGGTTGCAGGCGATCGATGTCTTCGCGGGTGAACACGGTGTTGGCGGCGCTGCTGTCGTTGCGCGCCTCGACCTGACGATTGGCGCTGATCAGCGTGTCCGGCAGCTTCAGCGCCTGATCGCGTTCGAATGTATCGGCAAGGGCGCTGGCGGTTGGCAGCAGGAGGAAGGGCAGGGCGAGGCGGAGGTTCATCGGTGGTCCGTTGATGCGTAAGCGTCAATTTTGAAAGTCACACAAACCAATGTGGGAGCGAGCTTGCTCGCGAATGCGGACTGTCAGTCAAATGAATGCTGACTGACACACCGCATTCGCG
>NZ_JASCPT010000131.1:0-15044 GCF_029959775.1 Pseudomonas sp. PS01270
GTCTCGCTCCCACATGGGAACGCTTTACAAAGGTGGGAGCGAGCCTGCTCGCGAAGCCATCCTGGATGGGCATATATCCCTATCAGCAAAAAAATCGGCGACAAAAACCAAAACAATATTTGCTTTATTTGTACACAAAAGCATAATCCACTGCGTGCGAGTTCCTGACTACACGGTCAACAAATTCGCGTATGCCTCAAAGGGCCGCTGCCACCCCTCATGGGTCCGGCCCTGGAAATAACAATAAAACTCTTGAGGAGTACTCGCTGTGGAAAGCCGCAAATCCGAAGCACCGCCGCTCGAGCTCACGCCGCCATTACGCAATGGCCTGCTGGAGCGTCTGTTCAAACTCAGCTTGCATGGCACCACGGTGAAGACCGAGCTGATTGCCGGTCTGACAACCTTCATCACCATGGCTTACATCATTTTCGTCAACCCGAACATCATGGCCGATGCCGGGATCGATCACGGTGCAGCCTTCGTCGCCACCTGCATCGCCGCCGCGCTCGGCTGCCTGTTGATGGGGCTCTACGCCAACTGGCCGGTCGGCCTGGCGCCGGGCATGGGCCTCAATGCTTTCTTCACCTACACCGTGGTCGGCACCATGGGCTACAACTGGGAAACCGCCCTCGGCGCGGTGTTTGTCTCGGGCGTGCTGTTCATGTTCCTGACCTTTTCGCGGATTCGCGAGTGGCTGCTCAACAGTATTCCGGTCAGTTTACGTTTTGCGATGGGCGCCGGTGTTGGTCTGTTCCTGGGCCTGATCGGGCTGAAGACTGCCGGCATCGTCGTCGACAGCCCGGCCACCCTGATCAAACTTGGCTCGCTGCGCGAACCCGGCCCGTTGCTCGCCGCGATCTGCTTCCTGATGATCGCGATCCTCAGTTACCACCGCGTGTTCGGTGCGATTCTGATCAGCATCATCACCGTCACCCTCGCCGGTTGGGGCCTGGGTCTGGTCCACTACGAGGGCATCATGTCCGCGCCGCCGAGCCTGGCGCCGACCTGGATGGCAATGAACGTCGCCGGCGTGTTCAACGTCAGCATGATCAGCGTAGTACTGGCCTTCCTCTTCGTGCACATGTTCGACACCGCCGGCACGCTGATGGGCGTGGCCCAGCGCGCCAACCTTGTCGCCGCTGACGGTCGCATCGAGAACCTTTCCCGAGCCATGAAGGCAGATAGCGCCTCTAGCGTATTCGGCGCCGTGGTTGGCGTGCCCCCAGTGACAAGTTACGTGGAAAGCGCCGCCGGCGTAGCCGCTGGTGGTCGGACTGGTCTTACCGCCGTCACCGTGGGTGTGCTATTTATAGCGGCCATGTTTTTCGCACCGCTGGCTGGCATGATTCCCGCTTATGCCACAGCAGGTGCCCTGATTTACGTGGCGATGCTGATGATGGGCGGCATGGCCCACATCGAATGGGACGAGGCTACCGACGCCATTCCGGCGATTGTCACGGCGATCATGATGCCGCTGACCTTCTCCGTCGCCGACGGCATCGCGCTGGGCTTTATTACTTACGTCGCGTTGAAGGCCGGCACCGGCAAGTACAAGGAAATTTCCGTCAGCCTGTGGGTGCTCTGCGCGATCTTCATCGCCAAGTTCATCTTCCTGTAAGCGCTGCGCGGTTCAGGCTTCAAACCAGCCTCACCCTCACCGGTGGGGCTTTTGCACATCTCGATAACAACAAAGGAGCAAAACGATGAGTCTGGAAACCTGGCTGCTGTTCAGTGGCGCTGCACTGGTGGTGATCCTGATCCCGGGGCCACTGTCATTGCTGATGATCAGCAACAGTCTGAATTACGGTTTACGCAGGTCGTACCCCGCGTTCCTGGGTGGCGTGATCGCCTCGATCTGCCTGCTCAGCGCTTCGGCACTGGGGCTTGGCGCTCTGTTGCTGGCCTCGGAACAGTTGTTCAGCGCGCTGAAAATCATCGGTGCGCTGTACCTTTTTTATCTCGCCTGGCAGAGCTGGCAACAGTCGCGTCAGCCATCGACGGGTGCCGAAGTACCCGAAGCCGCACCGGTGCCGCGTTTTCGCACATTGTTCGGACGCGCTTTTGTACTGGGTGCGAGCAACCCTAAGGACATCCTGTTTTTCGCCGCGTTTCTGCCACAGTTCCTCCGCGCAGACCAACCGTTTCTGCCGCAGTTACTGATCATGATTGCGACCTGGGTAGTGCTCGATCTGTGCTGCAAACTGGCTTACGGTCTGGGTGCCAATGGTGCCGCACGTTATTTGCGCAGCGGCAAAGGCCAGAGTTGGTTCAATCGGGTGAGTGCCGGACTGTTTGGTGGTGCTGGCGCGGCGTCGTTGCTTGGCAGCCACTGACTGAAAAGCGCCACTATTGATTATCCTGCCGGAATGGATCTCGGGCAGGATCATGTTGTTCATGAATCAATTAAGTGTGAGCAACATCAAGTCCCTGATATGCAATAGATAGCAACAACCCTTCGATATACAGGTCTCGAACGGCCAACGTAATATCCTTGGCCTTAACAACAATTGCCGGAACAAGGAAGTTCTAATGGCCACACTTATACGCGAAGCAATAGCACAAACCGACCCTGCAATACATGCGGACACGCAACCTGTTTCCGATACCGTCATAGTTATGGATTTGGGCTATGAATCCAACGAATACAAGCCTTCAACCATCGACCATGGCCAAACCAGTGGAAAATCGAGTCAGTTGCAAATGGTGGACGAAGTGTTCGGCCCTTTGGAGATTGGCGATATTTCGATTACTCGTACAGCGCTCGACGGACTAGGCGCAACAATTGACGGTCAGCCATTGAATGGCCAGAACAGCTTCTTTCGCCGCCCCAAACTTTCTTTTATCAATAGCTTGCAGTTCGACGCCAATAAAGTTGAACACTTTCTGAAAACTTCAACAGGCAGCGATGGCTACTTGTTACCCACGCTCCTGTTTGAAATGGCCAGCCAGCGCCCGCTTGGCGCCCCTCAGCTCTTGAGGGAAAACAATGCCAATGAAAAGGTAGCCGGCAATTACCGCGACAAACTGGTAAAACTTCTGAGCGCAGCACAGTCGCTTGATCTACAACACGTGCACGTCCCCAAACATCATCCCCGCTGGGCGGCATTGACCAAAAGCTACGCGACGCTGGGCTCCAGCCTGGGCATCCAGGGTTTCGGCATTTTCATGGGGATTCGTGGCGTAATCGATGCGATCAAAGCCGATAACCGTGCTGAAGTAGCGATAAACAGCGCGGGCATTGCGTCGGAGCTGGCCTCCATCGCGGCCGATGTCACGGTCAGTAAAATAGCCACACAGATGCTCACAGCCGGACAGAATGCTTACCGGGACTTCGCCCGAACACGCTTCGCCCTCAGACTGGGTCGATCGGGCGGTCTGGTCGGCGGCATGCTGACGCTGCCCTTCGACATCTTTACCGCCGTGAGATCCATAAACGCCGCTGAGAATGCCACCGGCAAAGAGGCTATGGATCATTACGTCAGCGCTGGCCTGAGCATTACCAGTGCAGCCATGACCGTCATTCTCGGCACTGCCGCGATGGCCGGTTTCTCGCTTGCCGGCCCCGTCGGGCTTGCAGCCGGCGCGATTCTCGCCATTGGCTCGCAGGTCTACGGTGCGGTACGTATCGTTGACGACATAGATGACTACATCGAATTAACCGTTGATGAGCGGTGGCGTAGCGGATGGTTTTCGTTCTGCATGATGGACGTCGACGAAAGCGTTCAAAACCGCTATATCAAGGCCAAAACACTACTTCAACACTCATTGCAGTTAAAAAAGACCGCGAGAACGCTACTCGATGGCCCCTTGAAAGAGAGCACCGAAGCCATCGTCAATGGCAAGTTTGATGTACGCCTGAAACCGACGCGGGTCTGGAAACGAAACTGGTGGACCAAACAGGATGCGTGGGAGTCGGTCAATGTCCCTGAAGTGGTAGGCACCGATGACATCATTGATGCAAGCGCAGGGGTTACAAAAGATACACCCGGCGCGGAACTGGGAGTTGCGGCAGAGGGCAAAAACATTCTGTGGTTTCTCAGCGAGGGTAACGACTCGATCAAAGGTGTAGAAAAAAAACCCAACACGTTCTATTACAAGTCAGGAAAAAAACAACTGTCGGGCGGTGAAGGCAATGACCAGTTCCTGTTTGAGAACGCAGCCGCTTTCCTCGAAAAGGACAGCCATGTTGCAGAATATTCAACGCTGAGCGGCGGCGCAGGAAATGACACACTGGTACTTGGCGGCAATTACTCCTCTCGTGATACGAACAGAACTGGCTATGACATAGATTTGCTGGCCGGAACATTGCAGATCATCACCAGCGATGTCGATGCCGAGAATAACAAGATATCCATCCTGCACAGTTTGCTGGACAGTATCGAAAATATTGAAACAGTCCATCGCGCAGCAAGCGTTGTAACCGGCACTGCGCAAAACAACGTCATCAAATCACGGGGCAGCGACATCATTGAAGCTGGCGCCGGAGACGATCAGATATTCCTCTCCCACGAAAAAGCAAAAGCGTCGGGAGGCGCCGGTGCGGATCAATATTACATTGCGCATGTGGCTGGTCGTTTTTCCATTATCGATGATGGTGAACAGACCAGTTATATCGTCATGAATTGGCGCAAGGACCTGATTGAGTCCTGGGCTATCGAGGGCAATGACCTGGTCATCCGCTCAGGCTTCGAAACTCATGACAATCCCAAAAACGTATTGACCATTCATGACGTTTACAAGAAAAACGAAGGCACAAGAAAGCTGAGCAACAAAAATCTGATTTTCATAACCAGTGATGATTGCCATTTCAGACTTGACCTGCCTGAAACAATCCCGGATGGCCACACCGCCGATATACCGGAAATTTTCGTCAAACGTGGCAAACCGGTAACACCGATCATTATTTATGCGCCGGAATGCTGGATCCGACACCGCAAGGAAGCGAGCTATTACGTACCGAGAACCGGCAAGGCCAACACTTTCTACGCGGTTTTACGTCCGGATGTCATAACCCGGATATATCTGGACTTCACCAGTGATGAGCTGACAAAAGCCGAGGCGCATTTTTTCTCCGACAAACCCAAGTCATATCGACTGACTGTCGGCTGCCATCTCGTCTATCACTTCGGCGCGAAGACCATCAAGCTGAATTATTACTCGGCTGCGCGTAGCGAAGACGATCACGACAATATCATCAAGATCCTGCGAACCATGGCCGTGCGACCGTTCGGCCGTTATGTGTTGATTTTCAAGGACGGTGTCGTTGCAAACGCTGGTCTTACAGCGGAAACCGACATCCCGCCAGCCTTTACTGACTTCTCGGTCTCGAGGCATTGGGTAACCCAGATGAAAGTGCCACTCACGGGTCGTTCTCGACAGTGCTTTTATGCGCTGCCTGAGAAAGCGGGTTACTCGCTTGGCACTACGAGGAGTTGCGCAATGCCGATACCACTGGCCGTGCAAACCAGCATGGACGCCTATGAAGGAGTGGGTGCGAGTTATCTCATCCACGTACTGCCTGACATGACTATCAGACTCTCGACTCCTGGCGCGCTCGCCAATGCCAAAGAGCGGCTTCCCTACTCATCCACCTGGGAACTTGATGCAACGCAGCTCGGCGAGGTCGATATAAAACTCGAAGAAAACCGGCTTTCCATCGGCACTACCACTTTTTATCTGCCTGTCTATGAAAGCGAGGATTTGATAGACCAGATCCGCGTTATTGCCACCGGTGGAGTTGTACATACGGTCGATCTGGTCTTTGACCGTGTCTATCTGGATGGTCTCGATGCACGTTTTTTCGAAGAGCCCGACGCCTCAAAAGCACTCCCGCAAGCTCTTGCCGCATTGGCCAATGACGAAGTCAAAGTCTGGAACATTATCTGCCTTAACGACCAGACCGCGCGCGTGGGCTATAACTTTGCCGCGCATGGCTGGGTATTGCGTGCCGACAAATCCCGCATCGAAAAGTCTGCTTTAAAGGTGGTGAATCGCTGCAACCACCAAACCAACATTTTCGGCCCCGTTTCTGTGATGAAAGTGCCTCCCGCGTAATTCGCCGGTCGTTCGTCAATAAACCCATTTTTTCGAGCGTTGCTGTCTACGCGGCACTTGCACGCGTCTGCGCGCTCTTTTACCGAGCATTCCCCATGGCCAAGTCACCCAAGAAAGTCCCTGCAGTAAAACCACCCAATGCCCCCGATGCTGGACATTCCGGCTCACCGCCTCTCGTCAGCCGTATGGGCCTGGACATGCCTGACGCCCTGCTTCTGGGCATCGATTCACCGGCCGTCAGTCAAGCGGCAAGCACATCTGCCGCAGCCAGCACACTGCCCACGGTTACTGTTCACGCCTTGCCGGATGCAACGGAAAACTTCAGCGCTACTCGTAACGCAATCGCCTGGCCGCAAGAGCGTTTCCACGAACTGGTACCCGTGGCGCAGAACGAAGGTTTGTTCACCGGACCGGATCAGCGCACGTACGCTCAGATCGCTAATGAAGGCCAGTTCGTCGTCGAGCAGGACGGGCAAGGCAATTATCATGTGCCTCTGACCTTCGCACCCGGTGTGCCCGGCCTGCCCCTGACCCGCCTCGAGGGTCAGACGACTTGGCAGATCCGGCGGCCCGAGAGGCTATCCAACCGGCCTGCATCCGCCACCCCCAACCTGCCCTCATACATCTCGCCGGCCGACGCCATGACGCTGAGCAAGCCTGAGCTGGCAACGGAGGGCCTTCGATACAACAGACTCAGGCAGACCTTCGTAACGACGGTGGACGGCACGGTCATGGTGCGCAAAAACAAGGATGGCGAATACCAACAAGCGTTTGCCTCGACGAGCAATGCACCCGACGTTTTCTTCGAGCAAATCCCCGGCACTGTTTTCTGGCGACAAAAACCGCCAGGGGCGAAGCCATCGCAAACGCCAGCCCAATCCAGCCAGCCAGGCGAACAGACCGACCAGGCAGCACCTGGCCCGAGCAAGCGTCCCCGACTTGCCGAAGCCGCAGAGACGCTAACCGCGTCGACAGCCAAGCCGTCCTCTGACAACGACCAGACGCCGTATTTCTGGCTTCCCTGGGGGCATCTGAACAAACCTGCGCACACCGAATCGGTACAGCTTGGCTGGCTGCATTATCCAATCGTTCCGGTTGGCTCGAATACGGCGCCCACCGTGTATTTCGTATGTCATCCCGAGTTTTTCCCGAGCGGTTTCGACGCTTTCGAGAACATGCTGAAAAACGCCCCCGAGCAACAGCCGGTGGCGACGTTTCGAATCGGCAGCGATCCAGGTGAAGTCCATCCGGGCAAACGCTTTTTCGAAGAGCCGATAACAACGTCCGTCGCTCGCGCGTTCCCTGATTTTTCGCAAGCGACAACGACAGCCGTTGCCCGCAGGTTATTCGAACTCGCCGATCATTCCCCGACGATTACCGGCACCGGCCTGATCAACGTTCAGGCCGTCTTGCATCAATGGAAGCAACTGCCGTTTTCCACAGCACCTGATTTTGCCGACCCGCTGAATATGCTCGCCATAGCGCCGGACATCGATCTGGGGGGCAAGCGGCTTATCCCGATGCCTTCCCAGACCGACAGCGAATTGCAACGCCTGACCTTTGATCCACAGCACTTCTCCTCCGCCTGGAATCATTACAAGACCTATCCATCAGATCTGAATCTGCGGCGATTGCTCGGCGCGTTGCTGGTCGGCTGTGGTTACGAGCTGTTTCCACTGACCTATGAACACAGAATGCCGACGCTGGTATTCAAACGAGCCGGTCACGATCAAATCTTCTTTTTGAAACTGGGGGCAATCAGTCAAGCCGGCCTGACTCACGTTCCTGGCAACGAACTGACAGAACCGAGCTTGCCCGCCAGAATCGGTCAGGACGCCTTCAAGGCACTGACCGATGCAGCGGAGCAGAACAAAGTGGTATGGCTGATAGGAGGCGTATTGAAGGTCGCGTCCACGCCAGACTCGGTGTTCATTATTCGCGAGCGCTGAGCCGAGACTCGACTGCGCCGGCAGTTGCGCCGTAAACACGCATAAAAAAAGCCCGCAGTGTGAGCGGGCGAAAGACCAAAGAAGCTATATGCGCAGTCGCTTCCCGGTGGGGGCAGCTGCTTGGGGGTCAACTGCCCCGATACGTGGAATAGCTGTAAGGCGAAATCAGCAGGGGCACGTGATAGTGCTCCTGCTCGGCGGAAATGCCGAAACGCAGTACGACGACATCGAGAAACGCCGGCTCGGGCAGTTGTACGCCACGGGCGCGGTAGTAATCGCCGGCATGGAACTGCACCTGATAAACCCCGGTGCGATAATCGTCGCCTTGCAGCAACGGCGCATCGACCCGGCCATCGCTGTTGGTTGTCGCACTGGCGACCAATTCCAGGTGCGACCCTTCAACGCGGTACAGCTCGACCTTGATCGAGCTGCCCGGGCAACCGTGTGCAGCGTCCAAAACGTGTGTTGTCAAACGTCCCATTGATTCTGCGCGCCTGGCCGCTACAAGCAGTCAGACTTCGCGCCTCCCGAAGTCAGTTGAAAAGGAGACCGCACCGTTTCGGAGCACGAAACACTGCGGCGAGCGACTGATTAAGACACTTTTCAAAAAAATTGTACACAATAAAAACGACATTTTTCGCTTCCCCCCCGCCATCCGGGCCTTTATCGCCAATCTGCAGGCAAAGCGCCTGATCATTGCACCTTCTATTCATTAGCTGACTGGTCAGGCAGGTTTCTTGCAGGCTGTAACCGTCAACGGTAAAAGATGACGGCCGGTGAAAAATGCGAAAATTCAGGCTTACAAAATGTAAATAAACTTGTATACAATCAGCCCATCGCTGTGACGCCAGCCTGCCAGGCCGCCACACCAATCTGTCAACGTACAAGAAGGAAGACTGCAGTGAGCGCTGACTACCCACGCGACCTGATCGGTTACGGCAGTAACCCTCCTCACCCACACTGGCCGGGAAATGCCCGGATCGCCCTGTCCTTCGTACTCAATTACGAAGAAGGTGGCGAGCGCAACATTCTGCACGGCGACAAGGAATCCGAAGCCTTCCTCTCCGAAATGGTCGCCGCTCAGCCGCTGCAAGGCGCTCGCAACATGAGCATGGAATCGCTTTACGAGTATGGCAGCCGTGCCGGCGTCTGGCGGATTCTGAAGCTGTTCAAGGAATTCGATATTCCGCTGACCATCTTCGCCGTGGCCATGGCCGCCCAGCGTCACCCGGATGTGATCCGGGCGATGGTCGAAGCCGGCCACGAGATCTGCAGCCACGGCTACCGCTGGATCGACTATCAGTACATGGATGAAGCGCAGGAACGCGAGCACATGCTCGAAGCGATCCGCATCCTCACCGAACTGACCGGCGAACGTCCGCTGGGCTGGTACACTGGTCGCACCGGGCCGAACACCCGTCGACTGGTGATGGAAGAAGGCGGTTTCCTCTACGACTGCGACACCTACGACGACGACCTGCCCTACTGGGAACCGAACAACCCGACCGGCAAGCCGCATCTGGTGATCCCCTACACCCTCGACACCAACGACATGCGCTTCACGCAAGTGCAGGGTTTCAACAAGGGTGACGATTTCTTCGAATACCTCAAAGACGCGTTCGACGTGCTTTACGCCGAAGGTGCCGAAGCGCCGAAAATGCTTTCGATCGGTCTGCACTGCCGCCTGATCGGCCGTCCTGGTCGCCTCGCTTCACTCAAGCGCTTTATCGAATATGCCAAAAGTCATGAACAGGTGTGGTTCAGCCGTCGCGTCGACATCGCGCGTCACTGGCAAGAAACCCACCCGTACCAAGGGACTGCAAAATGAGCCGCTTTCAAACCCTGCAACCGTCGACCCTGAGCCGCGACGCTTTCGTCAAAGCCTTCGCCGACATCTACGAACATTCGCCATGGGTGGCCGAAAAGGCCTACGACCTCGGTGCGGACGCTTCGATCGACGAGATCGAAACCCTGCACCAGCGCATGAGCGATATCCTGTTGAGCGCCGATCATGCCAGCCAGCTGGCCCTGATCAACGCTCACCCGGACCTGGCCGGCAAAGCTGCCGTCCAGGGCCAACTGACCGAAGCCAGCACCAATGAACAGGCTGGCGCCGGTATTCACCAATGCACGGCCGAAGAGTTCCAGCGCTTCACCGAGCTGAACGACGCCTACAAAGCCAAGTTCAAGTTTCCCTTCATCATGGCGGTAAAAGGCAGCAACCGGCATCAGATCCTCGCGGCGTTCGAAACGCGCATCAACAATTCGGTGGAAGCCGAGTTCAAATGCGCGCTGGCGGAGATCAACAAGATTGCCCTGTTCCGTTTACTGACTCTTTAGCAAGCCTGGCCCGAGCGTGAATGAACGCGCAAACGCCCAGGGCCCTGCGAGCATCCCCAGCCAACTTATCAAAGGCAGACAAGAAGAATGAAAGCTTACGCCGTACCTTTCGAAAAATACGTCAACCTGGCCGACGCCCGTTTGGGCACCAAGATCATTTCGGTCACCGATGACTGGTTCGCAGACGCCAATCGTCTGTTCCAACCGACCCCGGCCGTATGGAAGGAGGGCGTGTTCGATGACAACGGCAAGTGGATGGACGGCTGGGAGTCGCGCCGCAAGCGCTTCGAAGGTTTCGACAGCGCGGTGATCCGTCTGGGCGTACCGGGCTCAATCAAAGGCGTGGACATCGACACTTCATTCTTCACCGGCAACTACCCGCCATCGGCCTCGCTGGAAGCGTGCTTCCTGGCCTCGGGCGAGCCGGATGAAAACACCCAGTGGACCGAAGTGCTGTCGGCCGTCGAGCTGCAGGGCAACAGCCACCACTACCATGAAATCAGCAACGACAAAGCGTTCAGCCACCTGCGCTTCAACATCTACCCGGACGGTGGTGTTGCCCGTCTGCGCGTATACGGCATTCCGTTCCGCGACTGGTCCGCTGTGGGCGACAACGAGCAAGTGGACTTGGCAGCAGCCCTCAACGGTGGCCGCGCCCTCGCCTGCTCCGACGAACACTTCGGCCGCATGAGCAACATCCTCAACCCGGGCCGTGGCATCAACATGGGCGACGGCTGGGAAACCGCGCGTCGTCGCACACCGGGCAATGACTGGGTGATCGTCGCCCTGGGTCATCCGGGCGAGATCGAGAAGATCGTCGTCGACACCCTGCACTTCAAAGGCAACTACCCGGACACTTGCTCGATCCAGGGCGCGTTCGTCAAGGGCGGCACCGACAGCCAGATCGAAACCCAGTCGCTGTTCTGGCGCGAACTGCTGCCAAGCCAGAAGCTGGAAATGCACGCCGAACACACCTTCGTCGAGCAGATCAAGGCACTCGGCCCGATCACCCACATCCGCCTGAACGTGTTCCCGGATGGTGGCGTGAGTCGCCTGCGTGTATTGGGCAAGGTCGCTAAATAACACTGCAATGATCGTTCCCACGCTCTGCGTGGGAATGCATCACTGGACGCTCTGCGTCCGCTTTGGATGTGACGCGGAGCGTCACGGGCTGCACTCCCACGCAGAGCGTGGGAACGATCACTCAACGAAAAGAAGAACAGCATGCGCACATTGACGATTGAACCGCTGACCAAAGAAGCCTTCGCCCCTTTCGGTGACGTGATCGAAACCGACGGCAGCGATCACTTCATGATCAACAACGGTTCGACCATGCGCTTCCACAAACTGGCGACGGTCGAAACCGCGACGCCTGAGGACAACGCAATCATCAGCATTTTCCGCGCCGACGCGCAGGACATGCCGCTGACCGTTTGCATGCTGGAACGCCATCCGCTGGGCAGCCAGGCTTTCATTCCGCTGCTCGGCAACCCCTTTCTGATCGTGGTCGCGCCAGTTGGCGATGAACCTGTATCAGGCTTGGTCCGCGCCTTCGTCACCAACGGCAGGCAGGGCATCAATTACCATCGCGGCGTCTGGCACCACCCGGTGCTGACGATCGAAAAGCGGGATGACTTCCTGGTGGTTGATCGCAGTGGCACAGGCAATAACTGCGATGAGCATTTTTTCAAAGAGGATGAGCGGTTGATCCTCGCCCCCCACCAATAAGAGAAGGTCTGATCACTCGACAACAAGAGTGACAGGCGAGAGGTAAAGACTGTGGAAGCACATCTGTTGGAATGGCTGAACCTGAGCGTGCGCTGGGTTCACATGATCACTGGCGTGGCCTGGATCGGCGCGTCGTTCTACTTCGTCTGGCTGGAGAACAACCTCAACCGCGTCAACCCGAAAACCGGTCTGGCCGGTGATCTGTGGGCGATCCACGGCGGCGGCATCTACCACCTGGAAAAATACAAACTGGCCCCACCGTCCATGCCGGACAACCTGCACTGGTTCAAGTGGGAAGCCTACTTCACCTGGATGTCGGGGATCGCGCTGCTGTGCGTGGTGTTCTACTCAAATCCCGTGCTCTACCTCGTGGCACCCGGCAGTGGCCTCAGCGGTCCTGAAGGCGTGGCCATCGGTATCGGCTCGCTGATCGTCGGCTGGTTCGTCTACGACTTCCTCTGCGATTCGGCCCTGGGCAAGAAACCCGCCCTGCTCGGATTCATCCTGTTCGTGCTGATCATTGCCGCCGCCTATGGCTTCAGCAAAGTGTTCAGCGGTCGTGGTGCGTACCTGCACGTCGGCGCGATCATCGGCACCATCATGGTCGGCAACGTGTTCCGCATCATCATGCCGGCGCAACGGGCACTGGTCGCGGCGATCGCCGAGAACCGTACGCCTGATCCGGCCCTGCCGGCCAAGGGTCTGCTGCGTTCGCGTCACAACAACTACTTCACCCTGCCAGTGCTGTTCATCATGATCAGCAACCACTTCCCGAGCACTTACGGCAGCCAGTACAACTGGTTGATCCTCGCCGGGATCGCGGTGTTGGCGGTATTGGTGCGTCACTACTTCAACACCCGTCACGACAGCCACAAGTTTGCCTGGACCCTGCCGGTGGCAGCGGTGGGCATGATCTGCCTGGCCTACGTCACTGGTCCGACGCCGATGTCGACTGCACCTGAAGTGGCCAAGGCACCGGCGAAAATCGAGTACCAACCTCTGCCGGAGACGGCACTGGGCGGTGGCGCGAAACCGGCCGAAGCGGCGCAACCTGCGGCACCCGCAGCCCCTGCGGCGGCACCCGCGCATGCCTCGAATGCCGGCCCCGGTTTCGACAAAGTGCACAACGTGATTCAAGAGCGTTGCACGGTGTGCCACTCGTCCAAGCCGACCAGCCCGTTGTTCAGCGCAGCCCCGGCCGGTGTGATGTTCGACACCCCAGAGCAGATCCGCCAGAACGCCGCGCGCATTCAGGCGCAAGCCATCACCACGCAGATCATGCCACTGGGCAACATCACCCAGATGACCCAGCAGGAGCGTGACCTGATCGGTGCCTGGATTGCCCAGGGAGCGCAGACCAATTAATCGTTAAAAGCATCGCTGGCAAGCCAGCTCCCACAGGGTTTTGCATAGCCTGTGTGGGAGCGGGCTTGCCCGCGAATGGCCGCTGCGCGGTCTGCCTGATGCAAAGAAACAGCTGCAAGCAACCCGGCAGCTGTTAATCACAAGAATAAAAAAGATCCGAGGTGTTGCATGTCCGAGCTGTCCAAAGCGCGCATCCCCGACGCACCCGCCATTCAGCGTTTGCCCCTTTTGCAACTGATCCTGGTCGGTCTGCAACATGTTCTGCTGATGTACGGCGGTGCCATCGCGGTGCCGCTGATCATCGGACAGGCCGCTGGCCTGAGTCGTGAAGAAATCGCCTTCCTGATCAACGCCGACCTGCTCGTCGCCGGCATCGCCACTATCGTGCAGTCGCTCGGCATCGGCCCGATGGGCATTCGCATGCCGGTGATGATGGGTGCCAGTTTCGCTGCGGTCGGCAGCATGGTGGCCATGGCCGGCATGCCCGGTATCGGCCTGCAAGGGATCTTTGGTGCAACCATCGCTGCCGGTTTCTTCGGCATGCTGATCGCGCCGTTCATGTCCAAGGTCGTGCGTTTCTTCCCGCCACTGGTGACCGGCACGGTCATCACCTCGATCGGTTTATCGCTGTTCCCCGTGGCCGTGAACTGGGCCGGTGGCGGGGTCGACGCCGCGCAATTCGGTTCGCCGATTTATCTGGCCATCGCTGCGCTGGTGCTGGCCACCATCCTGTTGGTTCATCGCTTCATGCGCGGTTTCTGGGTCAATATTTCGGTGCTGATCGGCATGTGCCTGGGCTACGTACTGTGCGGCGTGATCGGCATGGTCGACCTCAGCGGCATGGCCAGCGCACCGTGGATTCAGTTCGTCACCCCGCTGCATTTCGGCATGCCGAAATTCGAGCTGGCACCGATTCTGTCGATGTGCCTGGTGGTGGTGATCATCTTCGTCGAGTCCACCGGGATGTTCCTCGCGCTGGGCAAGATCACCGGCCAGGAAGTCTGCCCACGCATGCTCCGTCGTGGCTTGTTGTGCGATGCCGGCGCGTCGTTTTTCGCCGGTTTCTTCAACACCTTCACTCACTCCTCGTTCGCGCAGAACATCGGCCTGGTGCAGATGACCGGTGTGCGCTGCCGCTCGGTGACCATCGTTGCCGGCGGTCTGCTGATCGTCCTCAGCCTGTTGCCGAAAGCGGCGTTTCTGGTGGCATCGATTCCACCGGCGGTGCTGGGCGGCGCGGCGATTGCGATGTTCGGCATGGTCGCCGCGACTGGCATCAAGATCCTCCAGGAGGCGGACATCGGTGACCG
Source organism: Pseudomonas sp. PS01270 (assembly GCF_029959775.1). Lineage (NCBI taxonomy): Bacteria > Pseudomonadati > Pseudomonadota > Gammaproteobacteria > Pseudomonadales > Pseudomonadaceae > Pseudomonas > Pseudomonas sp. PS01270. The sequence continues at coordinate 14,747 of NZ_JASCPT010000131.1, forward strand.
CCGCAATCAGCTGCTGGTCGCGGTGAGCATCGGTATGGGCCTGATCCCGGTGGTACGTCCGGAATTCTTCGCCCACCTGCCGCTGTGGATGAGCCCGATCACCCACAGCGGCATCGCCATGGCCACCCTCAGCGCCCTGACGCTGAACCTGCTGTTCAACATCCTCGGCGGCAAAGAGCGTGCGGCGATCAATGATTGCCATGCGCACTGATTGAAACCACCACACCACCTGTGGGAGCGAGCCTGCTCGCGAAAGCACTGTGTCATTCAACATTGATGGCGACTGACACAACTGCTT
>NZ_JASCPT010000132.1:0-14856 GCF_029959775.1 Pseudomonas sp. PS01270
GTGTGGGAGCGAGCTTGCTCGCGAAAGCGGAATGTCAGTCACCGTGGCTTCGAATGGCACGCCGCCTTCGCGAGCAAGCTCGCTCCCACAGGGGCTCTCACAAGGATAATTGCTCAACGCCTATGGGTCGGCGCAAGCGCTGGCGCCATAAAACCACCGTGCTAGAATGCCGCCCGCATTTGCGGGTCTTTAGTACGGCTTGCCATAAAAAGCTGCCAGGCACACGCGGGGGCTTGCGCACGGTTGTGCGGGCACCTGAACCGATAACGGAACGCTGCGCACCAGGATTTATGAGACTCAAGCCTTTCCCCACCTTTTTTGCTCTGTTTTGCCTGCCCGGCCTCGCCGTCGCGGGGGAAAAAACCGTGTACGGCCTCAACGAATACGCTTCGCTTGACGGCATCAATCTCGAAGTTGCGGCCAAACTCGACACTGGGGCGAAAACCGCCTCGCTGAGTGCCCGCGACATCAAACGTTTCAAACGCAACGGTGAATCCTGGGTACGTTTCTACCTGGCCATCGACACCGCGCATTCACACCCCATCGAACGGCCGCTGGCTCGCGTCAGCAAGATCAAGCGCCGCGCCGGCGACTACGATCCAGAAGAAGGCAAGCAGTACACCGCCCGTCCGGTGATCGAGCTGGATATCTGCATGGGTTCGGCATTGCGCAGCATCGAAGTGAACCTCACCGACCGAAGTGCGTTCCAATACCCGCTTTTGATCGGCTCCGAGGCGCTGAAACGCTTCGACGCGCTGGTCGACCCCAGTCTTAAATACGCTGCCGGCAAACCTGCCTGCACCATCGCCGCTCATACCGCCGAGTAATTTCCATGCGTTCTCTAACCTTCCACCTGAAAATCCTGATCGCCGTGCTGGTGCTGCTGGGCGTTTCGGTTACGGCCTATCAGATTTTCGTGCTCGGCATCCCGGTGACCGAAGACGCCACCGACGACCTGTGGAACATCGACGCCAAGGTCGAGTTCGTCGCCAGCACCAAGGATCCGGTGAAGATCCAGATGTTCGTGCCGCCGTTGAGCCGCGACTACGTCAGTCTCAACGAAAGCTTCATCTCCAATAACTACGGCGTCGCGGTCAACCGCATCGACGGCAACCGCAAGGTGACCTGGTCGGCCCGTCGCGCCAAGGGCAACCAGACGCTGTATTACCGTCTGGTGCTGACCAAGCGCTACACCGCGGAAAAATCCAAGGTCAAAGGCCCGACCTTCCGTGACAGCATGGTCATCGAAGGCCCGGAAAAAATCGCCGCCGAAGCCCTGCTCGCGCCGATTCGCCAACACTCGGCCGACGTCGAAACCTTTATTGGCGAGGCGATCAAGCGCGTCAACAACGTGAATGACGACAACGTCAAATTGCTGCTGGCCGGCGATCCGTCGACTTCGCACAAAGCCAAAATTGTTGAATTGCTGCTGTCGATTGCCCACGTTCCGGTAGAAAAAGTCCACACCATCCGCCTCGTCGCCGATCAGCCTCAGACACCCGAACTGTGGCTGCGCAGCTTCAACGGCAACGACTGGCTGTACTTCAATCCGGAAACCGGTGAGCAAGGCCTGCCGACCGACCGCCTGCTGTGGTGGACCGGTGACGAAAACCTGATCACCGTCGACGGCGGCAAGAAAGCCAACGTGACCTTCAGCCTGAACAACAGCGAGATGAACGCGATTCGTCTGGCCAAGCTGACCGACGAAAACACTGACGCCAACTTCCTCGATTATTCGCTGTACGGCTTGCCGCTGCAGACCCAGCAGACCTTCATGATCATGGTGATGATCCCGATCGGCGTGCTGGTGATCCTGATCCTGCGCAACCTCGTCGGCCTGCAGACCCTGGGCACATTCACCCCGGTGCTGATCGCGCTGGCCTTCCGCGAAACGCAGCTGGGCTTCGGCATTCTGCTGTTCACGGTGATCACCGCGCTGGGCCTGTCGCTGCGCTCGTATCTCGAACATCTGAAACTGCAAATGCTGCCGCGCCTGTCGGTGGTGCTGACGTTCGTCGTGGTGTTGATTGCGGCGATCAGTCTGTTCAGCCACAAACTGGGGCTTGAGCGTGGCTTGTCGGTGGCGCTGTTCCCGATGGTGATTCTGACGATGACCATCGAGCGTCTGTCGATCACCTGGGAAGAACGCGGCGCCAACCATGCGCTGAAAGTCGCGATCGGCACGCTGTTCGCCGCCTCCCTGGCGCACCTGATCATGACCGTGCCGGAGTTGGTGTACTTCGTGTTTACCTTCCCGGCGATCCTGCTGATTCTGGTCGGATTCATGCTGGCGATGGGTCGCTATCGCGGCTACCGCCTGACCGAACTGGTGCGTTTCAAGGCCTTCCTGAAGAAGGCTGACGCCTGATGTTCGGTTTCTGGAAGACCTGGAAGGCCCTCGAGGCGCGCGGCATCATGGGCATCAACCGCCGAAACGCGGACTACGTGCTCAAGTACAACAAGCGCAGCCTGTACCCGATCGTCGATGACAAGATCCTCACCAAGGAACGCGCCATCGCCGCCGGCATTCACGTGCCGGAGCTGTACGGGGTGATCTCCACCGAGAAGGAAATCGACAAGCTCGACGAGATCATCGGCGGGCGCAGCGACTTCGTGATCAAACCGGCGCAGGGCGCGGGTGGCGACGGCATCATCGTCATCGCCGACCGCTTCGAAGGCCGTTATCGCACGGTGTCGGGCAAGATCCTCGCCCACGAAGAGCTGGAGCATCACATCTCCAGCATCCTCACCGGCCTGTACTCGCTGGGCGGCCACCGCGACCGCGCGCTGATCGAATACCGTGTGACCCCGGACCAGATCTTCAAGAGCATCAGCTACGAAGGCGTGCCGGACATCCGCATCATCGTGCTGATGGGTTACCCGGTGATGGCGATGTTGCGTCTGCCGACCCGTCAGTCAGGCGGCAAGGCCAACCTGCACCAGGGTGCCATTGGCGTTGGTGTGGATCTGGCGACCGGTTTGACCCTGCGCGGCACCTGGCTGAACAACATCATCACCAAACACCCCGACACCACCAACGCGGTGGATGGCGTGCAACTGCCCTACTGGGACGGTTTCATGAAACTCGCCGCCGGCTGCTATGAGCTGTGCGGGCTGGGTTATATCGGTGTGGACATGGTGCTCGATCAGGAAAAGGGTCCGTTGATTCTCGAACTGAATGCACGGCCGGGGCTGAACATTCAGATCGCCAACGATTGCGGCCTGACCTTGCGCACTCACGCGGTCGAAGCGCGGCTGGAAGAGCTGAAGGCGCGGGGCGTTAAGGAATCGGTAGAAGAGCGGGTGGCGTTTACCCAGGAGATGTTTGGGCATATTCCTGCGGTCGAGGGCTAAAAGCTGAAAAGCCCCTCACCCTAGCCCTCTCCCGGAGGGAGAGGGGACTGACCGTGGTGGATGCGAGAGCTGCGCCGACCTGAAATACCCGGTCGAACTCCGGCCTTGAAAAGCATGAAGATCGGCTCCCTTTCCCCCTCGCCCCCTTGGGGGAGAGGGCTGGGGTGAGGGGGAGGCTTTTGACTTTGATCTGGCAGCGCAGAGGACTACAATCCCCACCCCGCCTCAACGGCCGATCTGCCCCGCCCATGTTGACCTGCTCCGTACACCCACTGCCCTACCGCGCCAATCCCGCCGACTATTTCGCGGCCATTCGCAACGCACCCGGCGCCGTGCTGCTCGACAGCGGCCGGCCGAGCGCTGAACGCGGCCGTTATGACTTGCTCAGCGCCTGGCCGCTGGAACAACTGGCGGTGTTGCCGGACGAGAGCGGCGCGCCTTTCCTCCAGCGCCTGCGTGACCACCTCAGCCGCTTGGGCGAAGCGCAGTTGCCCGCCGGGTACGAATTGCCGTTCGCCGGCGGACTGATCGGTTATCTGAGCTACGACTTCGGCCGGCATCTGGAAAACCTGCCGAGTCAGGCGCTGGATGACCTGCAACTGCCCGATGCGCGTTTTGGCCTGTACGACTGGGCGCTGATCAGTGATCACCACGGGCAAACCAGCCAATTGGTCTTTCATCCATCGCTTGTCGACAGTGAACGGCAGCGATTGATCGCGCTGTTCACTCAGCTTCAAGTTGACGCGCTGGCGCCCTTCAAACTGAACGCCCCGATGGCCGCTGATCTCTCGGCCGACGATTACCGTCAGGCCTTCGAACGCATTCAGGACTACATCCAGGCCGGCGACTGCTATCAGGTCAACTTCGCGCAACGCTTCCGCGCGCAGTGCCAGGGCGATCCGTGGCTGGCTTACTGCGCTTTGCGTCAGGCCTGCCCGACGCCGTTCTCCGGGTTCCAGAGCCTGCCCGATGGCGGCGCGGTGCTGAGCCTGTCACCGGAACGTTTCGTCAGAGTCAGCCAGCGTCAGGTTGAAACCCGTCCGATCAAGGGCACCCGCCCTCGCGGCCTGACCCCAGCCGAGGACGCGGCCAACGCCGCCGAACTCTTGGCGAGCCCCAAGGATCGCGCGGAAAACCTGATGATCGTCGACCTGCTGCGCAACGATCTCGGGCGCACCTGCCGCATCGGCTCGGTGCGGGTGCCGGAGTTGTTCAGTCTGGAAAGCTATCCGAATGTGCATCACCTGGTCAGCAACGTGACCGGTGAACTGGCGGCGGATCGTGATGCGCTGGACCTGATCTCGGGCAGCTTCCCCGGCGGCTCGATCACCGGCGCACCGAAGATCCGGGCGATGCAGATCATCGACGAGCTGGAGCCAACCCGGCGCGGTCTGTATTGCGGCTCGTTGCTGTATCTGGACGTGCGCGGCGAGATGGACAGCTCCATCGCCATTCGCAGTCTGCTGGTCAAGGATGGTCAGGTGTGCTGCTGGGGCGGCGGCGGGATCGTCGCCGATTCGGACTGGCAGGCGGAGTATCAGGAGTCGATGACCAAAGTCAGAATTCTCTTGGAAACCCTGCAAAACCTCTGAGGAATGATCGTTCCCACGCTCCGCGTGGGAATGCAGCCCGGGACGCTCCGCGTCCCATCCAAAGCCGAACGCGGAGCGTCCGTTGAGGCATTCCCACGCAGAGCGTGGGAACGATCATCGTGTGGGAGCGAGCCTGCTAGCGAAGGCATCCTTCCAGACAACTACAAACTCAACTCTCTATTAGAGGCCTTGAGAAATTCCCGCTTCAGCTCTTCAAACGTATGCACCGCCGGGAACTGCGGAAACTCGCGAATCACGTTGTCCGGCGCATGAAACAGAATCCCTGCGTCCGCCTCGCCGAGCATGGTCGTGTCGTTGTATGAATCCCCCGCCGCGATCACCCGGTAGTACAGGCTCTTGAACGCCAGCACCGACTGGCGCTTGGGATCTTTCTGGCGCAGTTGATAGCCCGTCACCCGACCGCTTTCGTCAGTGATCAAGCGGTGGCAAAGCAGAGTCGGGAAGCCCAGCTGGCGCATCAACGGCTGCGAGAATTCATAAAAGGTGTCCGAGAGAATCACCACCTGAAAGCGCTCGCGCAGCCAGTTGACGAACTCCACCGCGCCGTCCAGCGGTTTGAGCGTGGCGATCACTTCCTGAATATCCGAGAGCTTGAGGCCGTGCTCGTCGAGGATGCGCAAACGCTGCTTCATCAATACGTCGTAATCGGGAATGTCCCGGGTGGTGGCCTTGAGGGAGTCGATTCCGGTTTTTTCGGCGAAGGCGATCCAGATTTCCGGTACCAGTACCCCTTCAAGATCCAGGCAAGCAATTTCCACAAGACACTCCCGTTTGTAGTGATTATTTGAGTCAAGCGAGGCCGAACTCTAGCGTCTGCACCAGACGCGCGCAACGCAGAGGACGCCCCGGCCCCGGCAGCTTTTTGTTACCATCGGCCCCCTATAGAGCGCCCGAGCGCCATTGACCTGTAGGAAGCCGCCCTGATGAGCCCAACGTTTGACGTCGTAGAACTCGCCACGACCTATGCCAACAAATCCGCCCAGGACATTCTCAAACTCGCCTTCGCCGAGTTCGGCGATGACTTGTGGATATCTTTCAGCGGCGCCGAGGACGTGGTGCTGGTGGACATGGCGTGGAAGCTGAACAAGAACGTCAAAGTGTTCAGCCTCGACACCGGCCGCCTGCATCCGGAGACCTACCGTTTCATCGAGCAGGTGCGCGAGCACTACAAGATCGATATTGAAATCGTCTCGCCGGACTACACGAAACTCGAACCGTTCGTGAAGGAAAAAGGCCTGTTCAGTTTCTACAAGGACGGCCACGGCGAATGCTGCGGCATCCGCAAGATCGAGCCGCTGCGCCGTAAGCTGTCCGACGTCAAAGCCTGGGCCACCGGCCAGCGCCGCGACCAGAGCCCGGGCACCCGCAGCGCTGTGGCGGTGCTGGAAATCGACACGGCGTTCTCGACACCGGAACGCACCCTGTACAAGTTCAACCCGTTGGCGCAGATGACCAGCGAGGAGATCTGGGGTTACATCCGCATGCTCGAACTGCCCTACAACAGCCTGCACGAGCGCGGTTTCATCAGCATCGGCTGCGAACCCTGCACCCGCCCGGTGCTGCCGAACCAGCACGAGCGCGAAGGCCGCTGGTGGTGGGAAGAAGCCACGCAGAAAGAATGCGGGTTGCATGCCGGGAATATCATCAGCAAATCCAAAGCATAATTCCCGGTTGATGGAATATCTGTGGGAGCGAGCTTGCTCGCGAATGCGATTTAGCAGTCGATAAACTCGTGTCAGGCATGACGCCTTCGCGAGCAAGCTCGCTCCCACAGGGTTACTCATTGGTCACTCAGAATGTGTACACAGGAATGTCACCATCGGTGCCATTTATGTGTGCACTTTCAGTTCTGACGCCCTGAAAAGTTACACTCCCCAGCAGAATCCCCATCTGCTCGCCACTCTGCAAACTCCCTCCCCTGGAAAAAATTCCTGCCCGATCGATCAATTTATATCGCCGGTTTTTCAGCGACTTATGTTGCATCGATAACTATTCGAAATGAGCCCTGCCGCTTATAGATTGGCAACTGGCACAAATCTGGCTTTATCGCATACATGTTTTGTATACAAAACTGCAGAACATGCACACTTTCGATCCGCAAGCCTGAAGCGCCCTATCCCGTACAGGCTGCAGATGCCCCGTAACCAGTGATGTTTTCACCGCCGCGACGAAGATTTGTCGAGCCTGAGCGCTCATGCACAGTCATCGCGGGAGTGAACGTCAGGAGCCTGCCGGAATGCGTACAAGTCTTTCGAATAACATCGCGCTGAATCTGCCCTCCGCCACGCTCGATCAACCGTTGCCCGATGACGGACTGAGCGAGCCGCTGCAACTGAGCCCGCGTCTGCACAACAGCGATCTGGCGCCGACCAAAGCCGAAGGCCGGCGTTGGGGCCAGTACAGCATCTTCGCCCTGTGGACGAATGATGTGCACAACATCGCCAACTACTCGTTCGCCATCGGCCTGTATGCGTTGGGCCTGGGCGGCTGGCAGATTCTGTTGTCGCTGGGGATTGGCGCGGCGCTGGTGTACTTCTTCATGAACCTGTCCGGGTACATGGGGCAGAAAACCGGGGTGCCGTTTCCGGTGATCAGCCGGATCAGTTTCGGCATTCATGGTGCGCAAATTCCTGCATTGATCAGGGCGGTTATCGCCATCGCCTGGTTCGGTATTCAGACGTATCTCGCCTCAGTGGTATTCCGCGTCTTGCTGACTGCCGTGCATCCGGGCTTTGCCGAATACGATCACAACTCGATTCTCGGTCTGTCGAGCCTGGGCTGGGTGTGCTTTGTAGCAATCTGGCTGGTGCAACTGGCGATCCTCGCCTACGGCATGGAGATGGTGCGCCGTTACGAGGCATTTGCCGGGCCGGTGATTCTGCTGACCGTTGCTGCCCTCGCCGGGTGGATGTACTTCCAGGCCAACGCGACCATTGCCTGGTCGATCCGCGAGCCGCTGACCGGTGGCGAGATGTGGCGCAACATCTTTGCCGGCGGCGCGTTGTGGCTGGCGATCTACGGCACGCTGATCCTCAATTTCTGCGACTTCGCCCGTTCTTCGCCGTGCCGCAAAACCATCAAGGTAGGAAACTTCTGGGGCTTGCCAGTGAACATTCTGGTATTCGCCGCGATTACCGTGCTGCTGTGTGGCGCGCAGTTCCAGATCAACGGGCGAATCATCGAAAGCCCGACCGAAATCATCGCCTCGATCCCCAACACATTCTTTCTGGTGCTCGGCTGCCTGGCTTTTCTGATCGTCACCGTCGCGGTGAACATCATGGCCAACTTCGTCGCCCCGGCGTTCGTCCTCAGCAACCTGGCGCCGAAGTACCTGACCTTCCGCCGCGCCGGGTTGATCAGCGCGACCATTGCCGTGCTGATCCTGCCGTGGAACCTCTACAACAGCCCGCTGGTGATCGTGTATTTCCTGTCGGGCCTCGGCGCCCTGCTCGGCCCGCTCTACGGGGTGATCATGGTCGACTACTGGCTGATCCGCAAAGGCCGGATCAACGTGCCGCAGCTCTACAGCGAAGATCCCAACGGCGCTTATTACTACAGCCGTGGCATCAATTTCCGCGCGGTGGCGGCGTTTATTCCTGCAGCGCTGATCGCCATCGTCCTGGTCCTGGTACCTGGTTTCCACAGTGTTTCGCCATTCTCCTGGCTGATCGGTGCCGGTATCGCCGGCATGCTTTACCTGATCATCGCCAAACGCCAGACGCATTACGCCGACGTCAGCGGCGAATGCATCGCTGTGGATAACGTCAGCCATTGATCCCTTCGCGGCCCGGTTTTCGGGCCGCACCACTGCCCGCAATAAGGATTTTCCATGCGTATTCTCGTGGTCAACGTCAACACCACCGAATCCATCACCGACGCCATCGCCCGCTCGGCGCAGGCCGTCGCTTCGCCCGGTACCGAAATCGTCGGCCTGACGCCGTACTTCGGCGCCGAATCGATTGAAGGCAATTTCGAAAGTTACCTGGCCGCCATCGCCGTCATGGACCGGGTGATGGCCTACGACCAACCCTTCGACGCCGTGATTCAGGCCGGCTACGGCGAACACGGCCGCGAAGGCTTGCAGGAATTGCTCAACGTGCCAGTGGTAGATATCACTGATGCGGCGGCCAGCACCGCGATGTTCCTCGGCCATGCCTACTCGGTGGTGACCACACTGGAACGCACCGTGCCGCTGATCGAGGATCGGCTGAAATTGTCCGGTCTGTGGGATCGCTGTGCCTCGGTGCGCGCCAGTGGTCTGGCGGTTCTGGAGCTGGAACATGAACCGCAGCGCGCACTGGAAGCGATCGTGCAGCAGGCCGAACTGGCGGTGACCCAGGACAAGGCCGAGGTGATTTGCCTGGGCTGCGGCGGCATGGCCGGGCTGGACGAGCAAATTCGCCGGCGCACCGGCGTGCCGGTGGTGGATGGCGTGACAGCGGCGGTGACGATTGCCGAGTCGCTGGTGCGCTTGAAGTTGTCGACGTCGAAGGTGCGCACCTATGCGACGCCACGGCCGAAGAACATTATTGGCTGGGCGCAGCGCTTTGCTCGATAGACCGAGTTATCGTTCATCGCGGGCAAGCCCGCTCCCACAGGGTTTTGTGTTCTTTGCAAGATGTGTGAGCAACTCAAAACTTGTGGGAGCGGGCTTGCCCGCGATAGCCGCAACTCGGTTTGGTGCCTGGCTCAGATAGCACTAAACCGCCGCCCCAGTCCCTGCTCAGCAAACTGTTCAATCACGAAATCCACAAACGCCCGGGTCTTGCCCGGCAACAATTTGTGCTCGGCGTAATAGATCGAAATGTTGCCGTCATCGACAAACCAGTCCGGCAGCACCCGCTGCAGTGTCCCCGCCTGAAGATACGGCTCCGCAAACGGCATGCTCACCAATGCGATCCCCAGACCTTGCATCGCGGTTGCACAGGCAGCCTCGGAATCACTCATGGTCATCCGCACCCGCAACATCAGCGGACTGTGTTGCTGATCGCGGTGAGTCAGTTGCCAGGAGCGCACGCGCCCGGTCTGCGGTGAGCGAATCAGAATGCCGTCGTGTTGCCTGAGGTCATCGGGATGGCTGATCGGCGCATGTTTTTGCAGATAATCCTGCGATGCCACGAGTACCCGGTGCGCCGGTGTCAGCCTGCGCGCAACCACGCCTTGTGGCAGTTCAAAGCCGCCGCCAATCGCCGCGTCGAAGCCCTGTCCGATCAGGTCGACTTGGCGGTTATCGAAATGCCAGTCCGGGTTGATCGCGGGATAGCGCCGCAGAAACTCACCGAGCAGCGGCACGATATACAGACGGCCGAACACCGTGCCCATGCTGACTTTCAGCGTGCCGGCCGGTTGCCCGCCGGCACTGGCGAGATTGGCCACGGCATTCTGGATGGTGGTCAGGCTGGCGCTGACTTCACTCAAAAACAGCTGCCCCGCTTCGGTCAGGGTCAGGCTGCGTGTACTACGCTGGAACAGCCGCACGCCAAGCCGCGCCTCCAGTTTCGCCACGCTCTTGCCGACCGCCGCCGGGGTCAGGCTCAAGCGTCGCGCGGCTTCGGCGAAGCTGCCGACTTCGGCGCTGCGCACAAAGCATTCGATACTGCTGAACGTTTCCATGATCGTCACTATAAACTTTTGGTTTACACAGACTATAGCAATCATGGTCTACCCGGTTGTCGATGCCACGCCGATACTCGGCACCAACACCAAGGCATTCCGCCTTGAACACTTGGAGATCGAACATGACCACTCAACACCTCAGCGGTAAGGTAGCTCTGATTCAAGGCGGTTCGCGCGGCATCGGCGCGGCCATCGTCAAACGTCTGGCCGCTGAAGGCGCCGCCGTCGCTTTCACTTACGTCAGCTCCGCCGCCAAAGCCGAAGAACTGCAGAACAGCATCACCGGCAACGGCGGCAAAGCCTTGGCGATCAAGGCTGACAGCGCCGACGCCAGCGCGATTCGCCACGCCGTCAGCGCCACCGTCGAAGCGTTTGGACGCCTGGACATTCTGGTCAACAACGCCGGCGTACTGGCCATCGCGCCGCTGGAAGACTTCAAACTGGAAGACTTCGATCAGACCCTGGCCATCAACGTGCGCAGCGTGTTCATCGCGTCCCAGGAAGCGGCGAAACACATGGGCGAAGGCTCGCGGATCATCAACATCGGCAGCACCAACGCCGACCGCATGCCCTTCGGCGGTGGCGGCGTGTACGCGATGAGCAAATCGGCACTGGTCGGCCTGACCAAAGGCCTGGCCCGCGACCTCGGCCCACGAGGCATCACCATCAACAACGTGCAACCTGGCCCGGTCGACACCGACATGAACCCGGCCCACGGCGAATTCGCCGACAGCCTGATCCCGCTGATGGCCGTCGGTCGTTACGGCACCGCCGAAGAAATCGCCAGCTTCGTCGCCTACCTGGCCGGACCGGAAGCCGGTTACATCACCGGTGCCAGCCTGACCATCGACGGTGGTTTCGGCGCCTGACAGACCGGCAAGAAAAAACGCCGCCCTTCTTTATAGCAAGGGCGGCGTTTTTGCGTGGACGGTCAAGCCAGTTCCAGCGTCGGCAAGCCAAAGGCGCTGGGCATAAATGCTTTCAGCGAACGAATAATGCCGTCAGCGTGAGCATATTTCTCATCGGCCATCGCCGCGTCGGGGATGGCGATTGCGGTCATGCCTGCCGCTTTCGCGGCGGTGACGCCGAACGGCGAATCCTCGAACACCAGACAATCCTTGGGCGCAACGCCCAAACGCCGGGCGGCGGTGAGAAAAATATCCGGCGCCGGTTTGGCCGCGCCGACTTCCGGATCGTCCGCCGTGACGATGAAATCGAACAGCGCAAACCACTCACGGTGCAAGGTGGTTTTCTGCCCGAACGACTGGCGCGACGAACTGGTGCCCACCGCGATCGGGATGTTGTGCGCTTTGAGGTGACGCACCAGCGATTCGGCCCCCGGCATCGCCTGCGCCTTGGGGAAACGCTCGCGCATCAGCGGCTCGCGGATCTGCAGAAATTCTTCCGGAGTGATCGGTAACTCCAGCGCCTGCACCACGTAGTTGGCCAGGTCATTGGCACCGCGACCAATGATGTTTTGTTTGACGCTCCAGTCGAAGGTTTTCCCGTAGCGCCCGGCAATCAGCGAGGTGACCTCGGTGTAAATGCCCTCGGTATCGAGCAGCAAACCGTCCATATCGAAAATCACGGCCTTGATCGGGCCGAACGTCTTCAGCGGTGCATTCATCATCGGATCCGTTAACAAAGACATCCCGGGCGACAGGCAGCGTGCCGCAACGCGGATCTGATTAATGGGTTCAGCAGCATAGCGAGGCCGATGGACATTGAGCAACGGGCAATGCCATCGACGCCTTTTCGCATTTAGCGAAAATTCCTACAGACACTGCCTACTTCCCCGACTTCTTTCCTTTTTGATCCCCCGCAAAGTCCGCGCTCCCGTTTTTTCATATGCGCGAGCGACTGCGAATGTTTCAACCCGATCAGCTCCTGGCCCTGAACAACAGCATCGGACTGCTGGTGGTGGCCGCCCTGAATCCGAAGCAGCCAGATTTCGAAGCGCTGATCGACGAGTTCCGCCTGTGCCTGAAAAACTACGACGCCTGGGCCGAGCAGTTCTGGACCGGGACCGCGCTGGACATCGAGCAGGTGTTCAAGGTTGGCAATGACGTACAACTGAGCGCGCCGATCACCTCGCACGCACCTGTCAGCTCATCGGTGGTCATGTGTCCGGCCAGCGGTCCGTTGACCTTGGTGCACCTGTTTGAAGCGGCGCGCTTTGTGCCGATCGGCGACACCCCGGTGACCCTCGAACCGCTGCTCAGCGAAGTCGACGGCGTACAGACCTTCGGCGAACCACTGCGCCACACCATCGGCCCGAGCGGGATCCTCGAGGTGACCGATTGCGTGCGGAGCCAGCGCTACCGCGTCACCTTCTTTCCCGATGTTTCTACCGACCATGTCCGCGCCCTGTATGCCTCATATGAAGGCGTCATTGCCGGTCTTGAAGGCTGGCTGCGCAGCGAATGGACAGGCTTCCAACCGCAATGGACGGAGTTTTCCAGCGCCGGCTTTCTTGATCGTTACGGACAGTTGCAACGGGCCGATTGGCGCGGCCTGGAAAAAGCCCTGAATGGCGTCTGGGATGACATTCAGCAGCTGTTTGCCCTCCTCGCCGACCTCCAGGAACACAGCGCAAAGCTCCTGGAATACCTGAGCGAAGTCGAACTTGAGGCGCTGCTGGCGGCTTCCAGCGAGGCGATTGCCAACGCCTTGTTGATGCTCAGCGACGAGCCGTTGCTGTTCATTCATCTGGCCGCGTTCACCAGTTGGCTGAAGATGCTGCCGCCGCAATACCTCGCCGAAGTGGTGGCCGAAGTTCGCACCGAGTTGCTCATCAGTTTCCTGTTGATGCGCGTGGCGGGCGGTGCCGGCGTATCGCTGCGTTTGAGCAGCAAGGTCTTGGCCAAAATCAAGTCGCCTCGGGCGCGGGAATGGCTGGCCGCCTCAGCCTTGCGTCTGGCTGAGCTGACTTCGACACCGGAACTCAAACAGCACGCGAGCACGCTGAAGCCGCTGATGTTTCATGCCCGCGAAGTGGAGCTGAAGCCGACGCCATCGATTCCGCTGAACATTCGCCAGGCCGACGCGGTGGTGCTCAACGTGCCGAATCCGGCGCCGCTCGCGCGGGAAAAATCCCAAGGCATGGCGCGCCTTGAGCGCCACGAGCCCCACGACGACGTCCCCGACCAAGCGAAAAACCCCAACGGCGATGCCGCCGATTGCGTGCCCAAAACCTGTACCAATGGCTGCCCGGTGTCGATGGTCACCGGCGAAGAACTGTTGACCCTGACCGACGCGGTGCTCGATGGCGTGCTGCCCTTCGAGTTCACCCGCTTGTACCGCAGCAGCGCGGTCGAGATCGACATCGGCCTGGGTTTTGGCTGGAGCCATACGCTGGCGCATCGGCTGGCCTTCGACGGCGATGGCGTGATCTGGATCGACCACGAGAACCGCCGCACCCGCTTTCCCCTGCCCAACGTCGCGCGCCCGGCGATTCACAACAGCCTGTCGCGGGCGGCGATCTTTCTCGGCGATGAGCCGGAAGAACTGATCCTCGCCCTGGCCGGTGACAGCGCGCGGTTCTATCACTTTCGCGCCGGCCGGCTGACCGCAATCAGCGATGTCTACGGTAATCGTCTGACCCTGCAACGCGATCGCTCCGACCGCATTCAGCGTCTGGACAACGGCGCCGGCCGCTCATTGCTGTTGCGTTATGACCGCACGCAACTGGTGGCGGTCGATTACCAAGTTTTTGTTCAGGGCGAGTGGACCACCGAGCAGAACCTCGCCACCTACAGCTTCGATGCGCGGCAACGCCTGCTGGTCGCGACCAACGCGGTCGGCGACAGCGAGCGCTACGACTACGACGACCACCACGTCATCCTCCAGCGCCAGTTGACCGGCGGCGCGAGCTTCTTCTGGGAGTGGCAGCGCGAGGGCAAAGCCGCCCGCTGCGTGCGCCACTGGGCGTCGTTCTCGCAGATGAACACCCGTTACGTCTGGAACGATGACGACGCCAGCGTGACCGTGCATTACGTCGACGGCACCGAAGAAGTCTACGTCCACGACGAACGTGCGCGGCTGGTGCGTCAGGTCGCGGCCGATGGCGGCGAGCAGCTCAAGGCCTATGACCAGCAGGGGCGCTTGATCGCCGAGCAGGATGCGTTGGGCGCGGTCACCGAATATCGCTACGACGAAGTCGGACGGCTGATCGCGCTGATTCCGCCGGACGATGCACCAACGTCCTACGAGTACCGCAACGGTTTTCTCTACAAGCGTTGCCGAGGCGACGCGGTGTGGATCTATCGGCGCA
>NZ_JASCPT010000133.1:0-14844 GCF_029959775.1 Pseudomonas sp. PS01270
GGTCAGTCACTGCCAAAGTTGAAGGTAAGGGCGCATTCGCGAGCAGGCTCGCTCCCACAGAGGTATGCGGGGAGAACAAGAGTCGATGAACCTCTCCGGCCCTTTCATCAAACGCCCCGTGGCAACCATGCTGCTATCCCTGGCAATCATGTTGCTCGGTGGGGTCAGCTTCGGTCTGTTGCCGGTATCGCCGCTGCCGCAGATGGATTTCCCGGTGATCGTCGTCCAGGCCAGTCTGCCGGGCGCCAGTCCCGAGGTGATGGCTTCAACGGTGGCGACGCCGCTGGAGCGTTCGTTCGGTGCGATTGCCGGCGTCAATACCATGAGCAGCCGTTCCAGTCAGGGTTCGACGCGGGTGATTCTGCAGTTTGACCTCGACCGCGACATCAATGGCGCGGCGCGGGAAGTGCAGGCGGCGATCAACGCCTCGCGCAATCTGCTGCCGAGCGGGATGCGCAGCATGCCGACCTATAAAAAGGTCAACCCGTCGCAGGCGCCGATCATGGTGCTGTCGCTGACTTCGGATGTGCTGGAAAAAGGCCAGCTCTACGACTTGGCCTCGACCATCCTCTCGCAAAGCCTGTCGCAAGTGCAGGGCGTCGGTGAAGTGCAGATCGGTGGCAGTTCGCTGCCGGCGGTGCGCATCGAGCTCGAACCGCAGGCGCTGAACCAGTACGGCGTGGCCCTCGACGATGTGCGCAAGACCATTGCCGACGCCAACGTACGCCGGCCCAAGGGTTCGGTCGAGGACGGCGAGCGCTTGTGGCAGATCCAGGCCAACGACCAGTTGGAGAAAGCCAAGGATTATGAGTCGCTGATCATTCACTACGCCGACGGCGCCGCGTTGCGTCTCAAGGACGTGGCGAAAGTCAGCGATGGCGTTGAAGACCGTTACAACAGCGGTTTCTTCAACGACGACGCGGCGGTATTGCTGGTGATCAACCGTCAGGCCGGCGCCAACATCATCGAGACGGTCAACGAGATCAAGGCGCAGTTGCCCGCGCTGCAAGCGGTGCTGCCGGCCAGCGTCAAACTCAATCTGGCCATGGATCGCTCGCCAGTGATCAAGGCTACGCTGCACGAAGCCGAGATGACCTTGCTGATCGCCGTCGCCCTGGTGGTGCTGGTGGTGTACCTGTTTCTGGGTAACTTCCGCGCCTCGCTGATCCCGACCCTGGCGGTGCCGGTGTCGCTGGTCGGTACCTTTGCGGTGATGTACCTGTACGGGTTCTCGCTGAACAACCTGTCGCTGATGGCGCTGATTCTCGCCACGGGTCTAGTGGTGGACGACGCCATCGTGGTGCTGGAAAACATTTCCCGGCACATCGACGAAGGCGTCAAGCCGATGCAGGCCGCGTACCTCGGGGCCAAGGAAGTCGGCTTTACCCTGCTGTCGATGAACGTCTCGCTGGTGGCGGTGTTCCTGTCGATCCTGTTCATGGGCGGGCTGGTCGAGAGCCTGTTTCGCGAATTTTCCATCACCCTGGCGGCGGCAATCGTGGTGTCGCTGGTGGTTTCCCTGACGCTGACACCGATGCTCTGCGCGCGCTGGCTCAAGCCGCACACGCCGGGCCAGGAAAACCGCCTGCAACGCTGGAGCCACAAGACCAACGACTGGATGGTCGGCAAATACGCCACCAGCCTCGACTGGGTATTGCGTCATCGCCGTCTGACCTTGTTCAGTCTGCTGCTCACCGTTGGCGTCAACATTGCGCTGTATGTGGTGGTGCCGAAAACCTTCCTGCCGCAGCAGGACACCGGCCAGTTGATCGGTTTCGTGCGTGGCGACGATGGTCTGTCCTTCAACGTCATGCAGCCAAAAATGGAAACCTTCCGCCGCGCCGTACTCAAGGATGAAGCGGTGGAAAGCGTGGCCGGGTTCATCGGCGGCAACAACGGCACCAACAACGCCTTCATGATCGTGCGCCTGAAGCCGATCAAGGAGCGCCAGCTTTCAGCGCAGAAGGTCATAGAACGCCTGCGCAAGGAAATGCCCAAGGTGCCAGGGGCGCAGTTGATGCTGATGGCCGACCAGGATCTGCAGTTTGGTGGCGGCCGCGAGCAGACCAGTTCGCAATACACCTACATCCTGCAAAGCGGCGACCTCGCCGAGCTGCGCAAGTGGTTCCCGAAAGTGGTCACCGCGTTGCGTGCCTTGCCCGAGCTGACCGCCATCGATGCCCGCGAAGGTGCCGGGGCGCAGCAGGTGACGCTGATTGTCGACCGGGATCAGGCGAAACGCCTGGGGGTCGACATGAACATGGTCACCGCCGTGCTCAATAACGCCTACAGCCAGCGGCAGATTTCGACGATCTACGACAGCCTCAACCAGTACCAGGTGGTGATGGAGGTCAATCCGAAATACGCCCAGGATCCGGTGACGCTCAAGCAGGTCGAGGTGATAACCGCTGACGGTGCGAGGGTGCCGCTGTCGACGTTCGCCCATTACGAAAACAGCCTGGAAAACGACCGCGTCAGTCATGAAGGCCAGTTCGCGTCCGAAAGCATTTCCTTTGACATGGCCGAAGGCGTGACCGTGGAGCAGGGCAGTGCCGCCATCGAACGAGCGATCGCCAAGGTCGGTTTGCCGGAGGATGTGATTGCGAAAATGGCCGGCACTGCGGACGCCTTCGCCGCGACGCAGAAGAGCCAGCCGTTCATGATCCTCGGTGCATTGCTGGCGGTGTATCTGGTGCTCGGCGTGCTGTATGAAAGCTACATCCACCCGCTGACCATTCTCTCGACCTTGCCCTCGGCCGGGGTTGGCGCGTTGCTGTCGATTTATGCACTGGGAGGCGAGTTCAGCCTGATTTCCCTGCTGGGGATATTCCTGCTGATCGGCGTGGTGAAGAAAAACGCCATCCTGATGATCGATCTGGCGCTGCAATTGGAGCGGCATGAGGGCCTGTCGCCGCTGGAGTCGATCCGCAGCGCCTGCCTGCAACGCTTGCGGCCGATCCTGATGACCACGCTGGCGGCGATCCTCGGCGCCTTGCCATTGCTGCTCGGCCGTGCCGAGGGTGCGGAAATGCGCCAGCCGCTGGGCCTGACCATCATTGGCGGTCTGGTGTTCAGCCAGGTCCTGACCCTCTACACCACCCCGGTGGTTTATCTCTATCTCGACAAGCTGCGCCATCGCTTCAACAAATGGCGTGGCGTGCGCACTGACGCCGCTCTGGAAACTCCGCTATGACTGACCGTTCGCTTCTCCAATTGGCCACCGTTCGCGGCTCGCGCCTGTTGAGCCTGTCACTGTGCGTGGCGCTGCTCAGCGCTTGCGCAGTCGGCCCGGACTACCAGCGCCCGCAAACTGCCGAAATCGCTCAGTTCAAGGAAGCCGAGGGCTGGCGTCAGGCCAATCCCAGCGACTCGCTGGCCCGTGGCGCCTGGTGGGAGTTGTACGGCGACCACCAGCTCAACGCCTTGATCGAAAAACTCAACAGCTCCAACCAGACCGTCGCCCAGTCTGAAGCGCAGTTTCGTCAGGCGCAGGCCTTGGTGCGCAGTGCACGCGGGGCGTTTTACCCGAGCGTCGACCTGAGTCTGGGCAAGACCCGCTCAAGTCAGGGCACCGGCAGCAGCAGTTCGAGCCTGAGCAGTTCCTCAAGCGGCATCCGCGACACTTATAACGCGCAGTTGGGCGTCAGTTGGGAAGCCGACGTCTGGGGCAAACTGCGCCGTGGGCTGGAGGCCGACGAGGCCAACGCCCAGGCGAGCTTTGCCGATCTGGCAGCGATGCGTCTGAGTCAGCAATCGGAGCTGGTGCAGAACTACCTGCAACTGCGCGTCATCGATCAGCAGAAGCGTTTGCTTGAGGCCACCGTTGCCGCTTATGAGCGTTCGCTGAAGATGACCCAGAACCAGTACCGCGCCGGGGTTTCCGGGCGCGATGCGGTGGCGCAGGCGCAAACCCAGTTGAAAAGCACCCAGGCCGATCTCGTCGACCTGATCTGGCAGCGCGCACAGTTTGAAAACGCTATTGCCGTCCTGACCGGCGAAGCACCGGCCAACTTCAGCATCGCCGAAAGCCAGAGCATCCCGGATCTGCCGCAAGTACCGCTGAGCTTGCCTTCACAACTGCTGGAACGCCGTCCTGACATCGCTTCGGCCGAACGCTCGGTGATTGCCGCCAACGCCAATATCGGCGTGGCGAAAGCCGCGTATTACCCGGACCTGACCCTGAGCCTGAGCGGCGGCTACAGCAGCAGTACTTCGAAAAACCTGATCAGCCTGCCGAACCGTTTCTGGTCGGTCGGCCCGCAGCTGTCGTTACCTCTTTTCGATGGTGGCATTCGTTCGGCCGAGGTTGACCGCAGCGAGGCAGCCTATGACGAAACCGTCGCGCGCTACCGCCAGACTGTGCTCGACGGTTTCCGCGAAGTGGAAAACTACCTGGTCCAGCTCAAGGTGTATGAGGACGAAGCGGCAGTACGCCAGGAAGCGCTGGATGCTGCCCGCGATTCCCTGCGCCTGACGGAAAACCAGTACAAGGCCGGACTGATTGCCTATATCGATGTGGTAGTGGTGCAGGCCACGGCGCTGAGTAACGAACGTAGCGTGCTTAATATTCTGCAGAGTCGATTGATTGCCAGCGTGCAACTGATCGCCGCACTGGGCGGCGGCTGGGACGGCCAACTGGACGTCAGCGACAACACCCGATGATCATTCCCACGCTCTGCGTGGGAATGCCTCACCGGACGCTCCGCGTTCAGCTTTGAAAGGGACGCGGAGCGTCCCCGGCTGCATTCCCACGCAGAGCGTGGGAACGATCTTCATCAGCCAGTCCAGGTTAGCTTAAAGCCCACCGCAGAGCCTTGTAGGACGATCGAACAAGCGTTTCATCGGCTTGATGGCATTTTGGTTACTTTGTCAGTGCGTTATTTCGCGCAATCAGTACAATCGCCGCATTTGCCCGACCGAGAATGGAAGCAGTACGGTTTCGGCTTGTCACGAGAACGTCCATGCTCATCGGCAGCTATTCCTTCACTTTGGTTTTCATCTCGCTGTGCGTGGCCATTCTGGCTTCCTACACGGCGCTCGACCTGACTGGGCGCATCGCCACGGCGAAAGGCCGGGCCGTGCATTTCTGGACGGCGGGCGGGGCGTTGGCGATGGGCGTTGGCGTCTGGTCGATGCATTTCATCGGCATGCTCGCCTTCAAATTGCCGATCGACCTGGGCTATGACTTCGCCCTCACTGCGCTGTCGCTGCTGATCGCGGTGCTGTCCTGCGGTTTCGCCTTGTGGCTGGTCAGCCAGCCGAAGCTGCCCCTGGCGCAACTGGCCTTCGGTGCGTTGATCATGGGGGCGGGCATCAGCGCCATGCATTACACCGGTATGGCCGCGCTGCGCATGACCCCGGGCATCGATTACGACCCGACATTGTTCAGCGCCTCCCTGCTGATTGCCGTCGGCGCCTCGGCAGCGGCGTTGTGGATTGCCTTTCGCCTGCGCCAGCAATCGCCCTATGTGCGGCTGATTCGTGCCGGCGCGGCGGTGATCATGGGTGTGGCGATTGTTGGCATGCATTACACCGGCATGGCGGCGGCGCAGTTTCCTGACGGCAGTTTCTGCGGCGCGACACTCAATGGCTTGAAGGGCAATGGCCTCGACAGTCTGGTCGTGGTCACCACGCTGGCGGTGTTGTCGATTGCCCTGTTGACCTCGATTCTCGATGCCCGCCTCGAAGCGCGCACGGCTGATCTGGCGCACTCGCTGACGGTGGCCAACCGCGAGCTCACCCAACTGGCCTTGCACGATCCGCTGACCAGTCTGCCCAACCGCATGCTGCTCGACGACCGCATCAATCAGGCGATCAAAAAGGTGCAAGAGCAGGGTGGCTGCTTCGCCTTGATGTTCATCGACCTCGACGGCTTCAAACCGGTCAACGACGCATTCGGCCATCACATGGGCGACCAATTGCTGCGCGAGGTCGGCGCGCGTCTGCGTGAAGACTTGCGCAGCCAGGACACGCTGGCGCGGATCGGTGGCGATGAATTCGTTTTGCTGGTGCGCTTGAGCGAGCCCAATGACGCCTTGAGCCTGGCCGCGCGTCAGGTCGGCCTGATCGGTCGCACGTTCCGCGTCGCCGAGCATGATCTGCAGATTTCCGCCAGTGTCGGCATTGCCCTGTATCCGGGCAACGGCGCCAACGCCCAGGAACTGCTGATGAACGCCGACGCCGCGATGTACCACGCCAAGGGTGGCGGCAAGAACGGCTACAGCTTCTTCGATGCGTCGATGAACACCAACGCGCGCAAACAACTGCAACTGTTGCAGGACCTGCGCGCGGCCATTGAGCACAACCAGTTCTGCCTGCATTACCAGCCCAAATTCGACGCCGCCAATGGCCGTCCGGTCGGTGCCGAAGCGCTGCTGCGTTGGAAGCATCCGCTGCACGGCATGCTGATGCCGGACAAGTTCATTGATCTGGCGGAGAAAACCGGGCTGATCATTCCGATGGGTGAATGGGTGCTCAACGAAGCCTGCCGGCAGATGCGCGAATGGTACGTGCTCGGTTATACCGACTGGCGCATCGCCGTGAACCTCTCGGCCTTGCAGTTCTGCCATGCCGGGCTGGTGCAAAGCGTGGCCAAGGCGCTGGCAACCCACCACTTGCCGGCCAACAGCCTGACTCTGGAAATCACCGAAACCACGGCCATGAGCGACGCCGATGCGAGCATGACCGTGCTGCAAGAGCTGTCGGACATGGGCGTCGACCTGTCGATCGACGACTTCGGCACCGGTTATTCCAGCCTGATGTACCTCAAGCGCCTGCCGGCCAATGAATTGAAGATCGACCGCGGTTTCGTCCGTGATCTGGAGCACGACAGCGATGATGCGGCGATCGTCTCGGCGATTGTCGCGCTGGGGCAGGCGCTGGACTTGCGGATTGTCGCCGAGGGTGTCGAGACCGGCGCGCAACAGGATTTCCTGACCAAACTGGGCTGTGATTCGCTGCAGGGCTATCTGCTTGGCCACCCGATGCCGGCGGAGCGTTTCATGCAGGACATCGTGCGCGGGCAACGGCTGGCGGTGGTCTGAGAGACCCTGTGGGAGCGAGCTTGCTCGTGAAGGCGCCCGAATAGGCGCCACATGCAAAACCCGCCAATCGCAGTTATTCTTCCCCCGACTGTTACGTGTGCACGTGGGGGAAGGCCAGCATGGATAAAGTCATTGTCATCACCGGTGGCGGGCGCGGAATCGGCGCGGCTACGGCATTGCTGGCAGCCGAACAGGGCTACCGGATCTGCATCAACTACCAGTCGGATGAGCAAGCCGCACACAGCGTACTCGAGCAGGTTCGCGCCTT
The DNA here is from genome assembly GCF_029959775.1 of Pseudomonas sp. PS01270. NCBI lineage: Bacteria > Pseudomonadati > Pseudomonadota > Gammaproteobacteria > Pseudomonadales > Pseudomonadaceae > Pseudomonas > Pseudomonas sp. PS01270. Next base: position 7,312 of record NZ_JASCPT010000133.1, read on the forward strand.
GGGCGCGCAGGCCATCGCGGTCCGCGCCGATGTCAGCATCGAAGACGAAGTGATCGCGATGTTTCAGCGCGTCGACACCGAACTGGGCCGGGTCACCGCGCTGGTCAACAACGCCGGCACCGTTGGGCAGAAATCGCGGGTCGATGAGATGTCCGAATTCCGCATCCTCAAAATCATGAAAACCAACGTGCTGGCGCCGATCCTCTGCGCCAAGCACGCGATCCTGCGCATGTCGCCCAAACATGGCGGGCAGGGCGGCAGCATCGTCAACGTCTCCTCAGTCGCGGCACGCCTCGGTTCGCCGAACGAGTACGTTGATTACGCCGCATCCAAAGGCGCGCTCGACACCTTCACTATCGGTCTGTCGAAAGAAGTGGCGGGCGAGGGCATTCGCGTCAACGCCGTGCGTCCGGGTTACATCTACACCGACTTCCATGCGCTGAGCGGCGACCCGGATCGGGTCAGCAAGCTCGAATCGGCGATTCCCATGGCCCGGGGCGGGCGGCCGGATGAAGTGGCGGAGGCGATTGTCTGGCTGCTGTCGGACAAGGCTTCGTATGCGACCGGGACGTTTGTTGATTTGGGGGGCGGGCGGTAAGGCCGAAAGATTTTCGCTAAAAGTGCGGCCCTCATCGCTGGCAAGCCAGCTCCCACAGGTTTTGCGGCCTCATCAGATTCTGTATATGTCGAAGATACATGTGGGAGCTGGCTTGCCAGCGATGAGGCCGGTGCAAACAGCACAGAATCATCAGAACGACCGCACAATCCGCCCCAACGTCTCCATGGCCTTTTCCGATTCCTCGGTCCACGGGCTGCCGTAATTCAATCGAATACAGTTCCTGAAACGCTGGGTCGGCGAGAATATCGGCCCCGGCGCGATGCTGATGCCTTGCGCCAATGCCATTTGAAACAGCTTCAGCGAATCCATCTGCTCCGGCAATTCCAGCCACAGAAAGTAGCCGCCCGCCGGCTGGCTGACCCGGGTCTGCGCCGGGAAGTAACGGGCAATCGCCGCGAGCATCGCGCTCTGCTGTTCTTCCAGGGCATAACGCAGTTTGCGCAGATGCCGATCGTAGCCGCCGTGTTGCAGATAATCGGCAATTGCCGCTTGCGCCGGCATCGAAGCGCACAGCGAGGTCATCAGCTTGAGCCGTTCGATCTTCTGCGCGAAACGCCCGGCCGCCACCCAGCCGATGCGGTAGCCGGGGGCGAGACTTTTGGCGAACGAGCCGCAATGCATGACCAATCCTTCAGTATCAAAAGCCTTGGCCGGTTTTGGCGCCTGTTGCCCGTAATAAAGCTCGGCGTAGACGTCGTCCTCGATCAACGGCACCTGATGCTGACGCAGCAGTTCGACCAGTTCCTGTTTCTTCGCCTCGGGCACGGTCGCGCCCATTGGGTTCTGGAAACTGGTCATGCACCAGCAGGCCTTGATCGGATGGCGTTCCAGAGTTTGCGCGAGCACGCCGAGGTCGATGCCGTCACGCGGGTGCACGGGGATTTCCACGGCTTTGAGCTTCAGGCGCTCCAGCACTTGCAGGCAGGCATAAAACGCCGGGGCCTCGATGGCCACCAGATCGCCGGGCTCGGTCACTGCTTGCAGGCACAGGTTCAGCGCTTCGAGAGCGCCGTTGGTGATGAGTAGCTCTTCCATCGGCAGCATCAGCCCGCCGACCATGTAGCGCAGGGCAATCTGTCGGCGCAGTTGCGGGTTGCCCGGCGACATGTCGGTGACGACCATGCGCGGATCCATCTCCCGCGCGGCGCTGGCCAGGGAGCGCGACAGGCGTTGCAGCGGGAACAGCGTCGGGCTGGGGAAGGCTGAGCCGAACGGCACGGTGTTGGGGTCTTTGATCGAATCGAGTACCGAGAACACCAGCTCGCTGACGTCGACTTCGGTGGATTCGTTGACCTGGCTGCTGATCACCGGCTCGGAAAATGTGCTCGGTGTATGGGCGTTGACGAAGTAACCGGAGCGCGGCCGGGCGCGGATCAGGCCACGGCGTTCGAGCAGGTAATAGGCCTGGAACACGGTCGACGGGCTGACCCCGTAAGCCTGGCTGGCATAGCGCACCGACGGTACCCGCTGGCCAGGGCCGAGGACGCCGGAGCGGATCAGTTCAGCGATGTCGTCGGCGAATTTTTCGTAGCGTTTCATCGGTGGGCCTTGGTGGACTTGATTTTGTGGGGTGTCAGGGAAGAAGCCCTCACCCTAGCCCTCTCCCAGAGGGAGAGGGGACTGATTGGGGGATGCTGATGAAATACGCCGACCTGACAGTGCTTTGCCGAATCCACAATCGACTCGGTCTTTCAGGTCGATGCATAGCGACAGACACCTCGGTCGGCTCCCTCTCCCTCCGGGAGAGGGCTGGGGTGAGGGCAGCAGTGCCAGCTCCTCAACGATTCATCGGCGCCACAAACCGGCTCTTCGCCACGCTGTATACCTGCGGCTCGTCACTGTCTTCAATCCTGAAACTCAACGTCTGCGAACTGCTCGCCGGGCGCTCGGTGGTCATCGCCACCGACACCGGCACATCGACAATCTCCCCGGGCGCCAGGCTCAATGCCGTTTTGCCCTGCAACTCAAACCCGTCGCCATCAATCAGACTCAACCGGTAATCCTGCCGTTGCTGAGTCTTGTTGATCACTTTCAGCGAATAAATATTCTCGATCTGGCCCTGAGCGTTCTCGCGGAACAGCCCACGATCCTTGGTCACGTCCAGTGACACCATCGGCCGCTCGATCAATGCCAGCGCCAACGCGCCGATCATCACCAGCAACACCGCCGTGTAGCCAATCAAGCGCGGACGCAGCAGATGGGTCTTGCCGCCCTGCAATTCGCGCTCGGAACTGTAGCGGATCAGGCCGCGCGGGTAATGCATTTTGTCCATGATCGAATCGCAGGCGTCGATGCATGCTGCGCAGCCGATGCATTCCATTTGCAAGCCATCGCGGATGTCGATGCCGGTCGGGCAGACCTGCACGCACAACTGGCAGTCGATGCAATCACCCAGGCCGGCTTCTACCGGGCGCACGTCACGCTTGCGCGGACCCCGGTTTTCGCCGCGGGCGGCGTCGTAGGCAATGGTCAGCGTGTCCTTGTCGAACATCACACTCTGGAACCGCGCATACGGGCACATGTGCATGCACACCGCCTCACGCAACCAACCGGCGTTGATGTAGGTGGCGGCGGCGAAAAACAGCACCCAGAACAGGCTGACGCCACCGATCTGCAGGGTCAGCAGTTCTTCGGCCAGCGGCCGGATCGGGGTGAAATAGCCGACGAAGGTCAGGCCGGTGATCACGCTGATTACCAGCCACAGCGTGTGCTTGGCGGCACGCCGCGCCAGTTTGTTCAGGCTCCACGGCGCCGCTTGCAGTTTGATCCGTTGGTTGCGTTCGCCTTCAGTGATCTTCTCGCACCACATGAAGATCCACGTCCACGAGCTCTGCGGGCAGGTGTAACCGCACCAGACGCGACCGGCAAACACGGTGATGGCGAAGAGTCCGAACGCGGCAATGATCAACAGCGCCGAGAGCAGAATGAAATCCTGCGGCCAGAACGTCGCGCCAAAGATATGGAATTTGCTTTCCGCCAAATCCCAAAGTACGGCCTGCCGACCGCCCCAGTTCAGCCACACGGTGCCGAAAAACAGCACGAACAGAAGTCCGGCACCGCTCATACGCAGGTTGCGGAACAGGCCGGTGAAACTGCGGGTGTGGATCTGCTTGTCGGTGGATCCGGCAGTCGCCTTCAGTGGGCGCGCGGGTACGCTTTTTATCGTTGGCGATGCTTCTACGGTTCGGACGGGGATTTGCTCGCTCATGTTCGTTCGCTCATCAGCCTCCATCAGGCCGATGCACTATGAGCGCCGATCTGTTTGCAGAACAGACTCAGGTTTGGCAATAAAAAGCGGATCAGATGAGGTTTGGCGCAATGCCTGCGACAACGTGAAGCAACCTGTCAGGCAAGGCGCAAACGCCTATTGCAGGCGTCTGCGTCGGGTGTTGATCGAGATCAATCAAACCACCGAATCACTGTCGTCGGCTTTCAGATGTTTGCGCCCGTCCTTGGCCCCGGCGACGGTCAAGGCATCGGCTTCTGCTTCGGTGATGTAGGTGCGTTTGCCTTCGATTTCCACGAACGACATGGCTTTGTCGCTATCGGTCAGGACTTCAAGGGTGTCGCAGATGCGAATTTCCTCACCATGCTCGACGGTGAAAAAACACACTTTCTGTTCGGGGTTGGATTCATCGATTCGAACGGGCATGGCGGCAGTCCTTGTTCCAGTGAGGTCTGCATATTAGGAAGCGCAGCGCGCCGATCGTTCTGCGCAACCGATTAATGGTCGCTGTTGTCCATCGTTTATCTAACCAATAACAAGGGAGGCACGATGGAAGACTGGTGGGATGAAGTGTGGGCCACGATGCAAGCCGAGTTTGCCGATATCGGCGACGCCTCGCAAATGACCCGGATCACCGTACGCCTGGTGATGGCGGCAATTCTCGGCGGGATACTCGGTTTCGAGCGCGAACATAAAGGCAAGGCAGCGGGCGTGCGCACGCACATGCTGGTGGCGCTGGGCGCGGCGTTGTTTGTATTGGTGCCACAGACCTCGGGCGCAGAATCCGATGCGATGAGTCGCGTATTGCAAGGTGTGATTGCCGGGATCGGCTTTCTCGGTGCCGGGACCATTCTGAAAAATCAGCAGGGCGACGAATCCCATGTCAAAGGCCTGACCACAGCAGCTGGATTGTGGATGACGGCGGCGATCGGCGTGGCGGCGGGGCTGGGCAAGGAAGCGACGGCATTGCTCAGTACCATTCTGGCGCTGGCGATCTTCAGCGTGATGCCCTACGTGGTGAGGGTGTTCGAGAAGGATGTCGACAAGAACGACCACCTCTGACTCTCCGCCGTCTGATGATCGTTGCCTGATCGTTCCCACGCTCCGCGTGGGAATGCCTCAACGGACGCTCCGCGTTCGGCTCTGGATGGGACGCAGAGCGTCCCGGGCTGCATTCCTTTGCTGCGCGTGGGAACGATCAGGGGGGCAAGGGTCAGACGATCACCGGCGGCATCGTGCTCGGTGGCTCTTCTTTCGGCGGTGGCGTGGTGCCGGGTGGCTCTTGCTCGGGCACCGGTGGCGGTTCGGTGTCCGGCAGGGTGGGTTTGTCGATGTTCGGATCGGGCGTTTCCGCCGGGATCGGGATGCTCATCAGGTGACCTCCGTATGGCACATGGCGTGGGACGTGCTTAAGTGAGTTGACCCGGCCACGACAAATTCGATCCGCAGATTTGTCTTGTTAATTTCATCTGAACTTTTCCCCGCGCCGGTTGCTCGGAACCTAAGTGAGTTCATGACAGGGCCGGCGCTTTGTCGCGAATACTGTTCCGGCACAAGAGCGTCCTTGGGGCGTTAAGGAGAGATGCTCAATGACTGCTGAAAGACCTTCAGAGCTGAGTTACAACCCGCACATGCCATTGTCGCAGGCGTTGCTGCTGCCACGTATCGTCATCGAAAACACCATGCCGACTCTCGACGGCGGCCAGTTCGCCGCCAAATCGATTGCCGGGCGCGAAGTGGTGGTGACCAGCAAAGTCTTTGCCGACGGCCATGACAAGCTCGCCGTGCGCATCCGCTGGCGCGAGGAAGGCCAGGAAACCTGGCAGACCGAGGTCATGTCCGATCAGGGCAATAACACCTGGCAAGGCCAGTTCCGCCCTGAGGAGCAGGGCCGCTACCTGTATTGCATCGAAGCGTGGATCGACCATTTCGCCAGCTTCCAGTACGAACTGGAAAAGAAGCACAGCGCGGCGGTGCCGGTTTCTCTGGAGTTGCAGGAAGGCCGCACGATGGTGCAACAGGCCGCCGAACGCAGCGAAGGGCAGCTCAGCGAGCAGCTCGCCGCGCTGCACCATGAATTGTCCGGCCTGCTCGAAACCGAGCAGGTTGCGCTGTTTCTGCACTCGCGCAGTGCAGAGCTGATGGCTCAGGCCGATCACCGTGCCTATCTGAGCATCAGCGCCGAATTCCCAATGGACGTCGAGCGTGAACTGGCCGAATTCGCCAGTTGGTATGAGCTGTTTCCGCGCTCGATCACCGACGATCCCCAGCGTCACGGCACTTTCAACGATGTGCACTCGCGTCTGCCGATGATTCAGGACATGGGGTTCGACGTGTTGTACTTCACGCCGATTCACCCGATCGGCCGCGCCCACCGCAAGGGCCGCAACAATTCCCTGACTGCCGGCCCGGAAGATCCCGGCAGCCCGTACGCGATCGGCAGCGAGGAGGGTGGTCACGAGGCGATACATTCGCAACTCGGCACCCGTGAAGATTTCCGCCGTTTGGTGGCCGCCGCCGCCGATCACGGTCTGGAAATCGCTCTCGACTTCGCCATCCAGTGTTCCCAGGACCACCCGTGGCTCAAGGAGCATCCGGGCTGGTTCAACTGGCGCCCGGACGGCACGATCAAATATGCCGAAAATCCGCCGAAGAAATACCAGGACATCGTCAACGTCGACTTCTATGCGCCGGACGCGATTCCGAGCCTCTGGGTCGAGTTGCGCGACATCGTCGTCGGCTGGGTCAAGGAAGGCGTGAAAATCTTCCGCGTCGACAACCCGCACACCAAACCGCTGCCGTTCTGGCAATGGCTGATCGCCGATGTGCGCACGCTGTATCCGGAAGTGATCTTCCTCGCCGAGGCCTTCACCACGCCGGCGATGATGGCGCGTCTGGGCAAGGTCGGGTATTCGCAGAGCTACACCTATTTCACCTGGCGCAATACCAAGGCCGAACTGGCGGAATACTTCACCGAGCTGAACCAGTCGCCGTGGCGCGAATGCTACCGGCCGAATTTCTTCGTCAATACCCCGGACATCAACCCGGCATTTTTGCATGAGTCGGGGCGTCCCGGTTTCCTCATTCGCGCGGCGCTGGCGACTATGGGCTCGGGGCTGTGGGGCATGTATTCCGGTTTCGAATTGTGCGAATCGGCGCCAGTACCGGGCAAAGAGGAGTATCTGGATTCGGAGAAATACGAAATCCGCGTCCGCGATTTCACCGCACCCGGCAACATCATTGCCGAAATCGCCCAGCTCAACCGTATCCGTCGGCAGAACCCGGCGCTGCACACGCATCTGGGGCTGAAAATCTACAACGCCTGGAACGACAACATTCTGTACTTCGGCAAGCGCAGCGCCGATGGCAGCAATTTCATTCTGGTCGCGGTCAGCCTCGATCCGCATAACGTGCAGGAAGCGAATTTCGAACTGCCGCTGTGGGAAATGGGCCTGCCGGACGATGCCACCACCCATGGCGAAGATTTGATGAACGGCCATCGCTGGGACTGGCACGGCAAATATCAGTTCATGCGCATCGATCCGGCGTATCAGCCGTTCGGGATTTGGCGGATCAGCGCCACGTAATGATCGTTCCCACGCTCTGCGTGGGAATGCATCCCGGGACGCTCCGCGTCCCAAAGCGGACGCAGCGCGTCCATGGCGGCATTCCCACGCAGAGCGTGGGG
>NZ_JASCPT010000134.1:0-14730 GCF_029959775.1 Pseudomonas sp. PS01270
AGCCTGCTCGCGAATGCGCTGTGTCAGTCACCGCATGTGGCGACTGATACACAGCTTTCGCGAGCAGGCTCGCTCCCACAGGGGATGTGCCTTGCTTACAGGCCTTCGCTCAACACCCGATCCAGCATGTCGACAAAGAAATCCACGCTCTGGCGCGACGTCACCATCGGTGGCTTGATCTTGAGGATGTTCAAATCGTCGCCGGTCGGCTGCATGAAGATCCCCAACTCGCGCAGGCGGTCACACAGCAACGCAGTCTCGGCGGTTGCCGGTTCCAGCGTCTGCCGATTGCGGATCAGCTCCAGCCCCAGATAAAACCCGGAGCCGTGCACCGCGCCGACCAGCGGATGTTTATCGATTAACGCTTCCAGGCGCGCCTTGAAGTAACCGCCGACGACTTGGGCGTTCTCCCAGAGCTTTTCCTCTTCCATCACATCGAGCACCGCCATGCCGATCTGACAACTGACCGGACTGCCGCCCGCCGACGAGAAGAAATAGCCTTCGGCCTCCAGCGCCTCGGCGATTTCCCGGCGAGTGATCACCGCGCCAAGTGGCTGACCGTTACCCATGCCTTTGGCCATGGTGATGATGTCCGGCACTACGCCCTGCTCTTCGAAGCCCCAGAAAAAATGGCCCATGCGCCCATAACCGACCTGCACTTCGTCAGCGATGCACACCCCGCCCTGCGCGCGGACCTTTTCATACACCTGCGGCAAATAGCCCGGCGGTAAAGAAATACCTCCGGCATTGCCGTAGACCGGCTCGCAGATGAAACCGGCCAGTTGCCGCTTTTGCTCGGCCAGTTTTTGCAGGTGATGTTCGACGCTGCGCACGTAATCCGGCGCCGAATCGGCGCCACGGAATTCGCCGCGATACGTGTTCGGCGCCGGCACTGGGTGCACCCAGTCCGGGCGACTTTCCAACGCTTTCGGGTTGTCGGCAATCGACGTCGATACCGCATCGGCACCGATCGTCCAGCCGTGATACGCCTCGAGCACGCTGATCATGTCGCGCCCGCCGCTGTAGGCCCAGGCCAGACGAATCGCCAGGTCATTGGCCTCGCTGCCGCTGTTGACCAGAAACACACGATCCATGCCCTTCGGCGCCAGCTTCAGCAAGCGCTCGGAAAACTCGGCGACCGCCGCGTAGTTGAAGCGTGAATTGGTATTGAGCAACGACCACTGCCGCGCCGCGACCGCCGCCATCCGAGGGTGACCGTGGCCGAGCACCGCGACGTTATTGAGCATGTCCAGATAGGATCGGCCGTGCATATCAATCAGGTGATTGCGCCAGCCGCGTTCAATGCGCGGCGGGTCAACGTAATAGTGTTTTTGCGTGCGGGCAAAACTGGCATCGCGGCGTTCGAGCAGGGTTTTCGCGTCCAGCTCAGGCTCGGCGTCGCAGGCCAGCCCGAGCAGCATCGCCGGTGACGGGCACAACGCCTGCCACGCCGATGCACGGGACGGCGTGCAGAACAGCGGCGCGTCGAGCTCTGCTTCTCGGCACAACTGCACAATCAGCGGCCCAGTGACTTCACCGAGTTTCTGGCCTCTATCCACTGCCACCCCATGTTCAAGAACAGGCGTCACGCCCCACAGGCGAACGCTGAACTGTGGGCCATCGAGTTGCAGCGCACCGTTTGCCGCTTGCTTCAGAATGCCGGCGAACGGTGCTTGCACTTCGGTTCCGGTCGGCACACGCAATTCGACATGCAACGGGAACGTATCCGGTTCAGTCGCACTGTCCGGGCGGGTACGTGACAAGCGGTACTGGCCATAACGCGTCGCCGCCAGCCCGTGCACCGCTGCGGCCTCTGTCAGCAAGCGCTGATCAATGCCCTGCTGCTCCCAATTGCCCGCCTCGAAGTGCGGGCTCAACACGCCCAGATCGATCAGCGCAAATTCACGCCCGACCAGCCCTGGCAACAACGGTGCAAATTCTGTGTTTTCGGCCTCTGGCACGGTCTGTCCCACGGCTGTGAGAATCGCCGCTTCCATCAGCGCCTGTGGCACCGATGTCGCGACGCGAAAGATTTCCCACTCGTGACTGAGATTGTCGCGGCTATACGTATTGGTGGGGTCGATGCTCACCTGTTGCTCGCCACTGAGCACCAGCACCGCCGCCCGGGCCACGATCAATGGCCACAGCGCTTGCAGCTCAGCGTACTGCAACGGATTGACCGCGTGATACGCCTGGACCGCCGGCAGGATGACAAACGGATCGCCATCGGCGTGATGCAGCAAAGCCGCACAGGTCACCGACAGATCGGTAATACGCCAGGTGCGCACCAGATCACCGAAGTCGATCACACCCTGCAACTGCCAATGCCGCCGGGCATCGCGCGCCCAGACGACGTTGTCATCGGTGATATCCATGTGAATCGCCTGCACCGGCAGTTTGTCCAGCAACGGCTGCAAACGGCGCTCGGCCTGCTCGGCGGCAGCGCTGATCGCCGCACGCTGCTGCGCGTCGGTGATCACCGGCAACAGATGACTGATCAAAGCGTTGGCGTGACGCGCGTCCCACTGCAAGGTGCGTTCAAGACCCGGGTGATCGAAACCTGCCAGGGCCAGATCCATCTCGCCACAGAGTCGGCCAAACCCGGCGACCACGTCCTGGCCAAGATGATCGAAATCGGTCAACGGCTGCCCGTCGATGTACTCGAGCAACCGCACATGCACCGTTTCGCCATTGGCTTGCAACGACAACAGATCTGCACCGTTGTTGGCTGAAATGACGCGAGGCACCTTGATCGCCGAGTGCTCGGCCAGATAATTGAGGCCTGCGTGCTGGGCTTGCAGCTCCACTAGGGCGTAATCGCCACGGCAGACTTTCAGCACGAAGCGTCCACGCTCGCTGTCGACGCGATAATTCAGATCCTGCTGGCTGCCCAGCGCCTGCAACGTGCCGCTGAACCCGTAATGTTCGGCCAGCCATTGCAGCGCCTGCGCCTCTGAAACCTGCGGACCTGGCAAACTGGCGCGATGAATCAACGTGGCGAGCGGCATGAAACGACCCCTGAAATTTTATTAGGCGCTTATATCGCCATTGCCTTGGCGGTTACGCAACCCCCGGCTTCAATGAACGCTCCATTTCAAACCCAACACTCGCGCCCCGCAGCGCTTTGCGCAAGAATGTCGGCCATTCACACCTGTCTATGGAAATCCTCATGAATGTCATCACCACCGATCTGCCCGGTGTTCTGATCATCGAACCCAAGGTGTTCGGCGACGAGCGCGGTTTTTTCTACGAGAGTTTCAATGCCAAGGCGTTTCAGGACGCTACCGGTCTGGAAACGCAGTTTGTGCAGGACAACCATTCGCGCTCGCAAAAAGGCGTGCTGCGTGGCCTGCATTACCAGTTGCAGAACACCCAGGGCAAACTGGTTCGCGTGACCGCGGGTGAAGTGCTCGATGTGGCGGTGGACATCCGTCGCAGCTCGCCGCATTTCGGTAAATCGGTGGCGGTGCGCCTGTCGGCGGAAAACCATCGCCAGCTGTGGGTACCGGAAGGTTTCGCTCACGGTTTCGTGGTGCTGAGCGAGTTCGCAGAGTTCCTCTACAAGACCACCAACTATTACGACCCGACCTCCGAACGCAGCATTCGTTGGGACGACCCGGCGCTGGGCATCGACTGGCAATTGGACGAAGCGCCGAAGCTGTCGGCCAAGGACCAGGCGGCCGCGCTGCTCAAGGACGCTGACGTCTTCGCCTGAGGCCGGGCATAATGCGCCTGTCCCTACAGGCGTATCCGGCACATGAAACCACCGCTCCCCCGCAGACCTCGCTGGCGCAGCCTCGCACTGTTGGCCCTGTGCCTGGCGCCGCTGCTGTGGCCGCTGGAACATCTTGCCGAGCGCTATTACCGCAGCGAACTCGCCGGGCAGAATCGCCAGACCCTTGATCTTTACGTCGCCAATCTGCTCGGCACCCTGCATCGCTATGAAGTATTGCCGCAGATTCTCGGCGACCTGCCGGCCCTGCGCGCGGTGCTCGGTGCGCCGGACGACGGCGTGACCCAAGGCAACGCCAATCGCTTGCTGAAAAACATCGCCGCGCAGACCGGCGCTGAAGTGATGTACCTGATGGACACATCCGGCCAGACGCTGGCGGCGTCGAACTGGGACAAACGCGACAGCTTCGTCGGCCGCAACTTCGCCTTCCGCCCATATTTCAGCGAAGCCATGGCCGGGCGCCTCGGACGCTTCTTCGGCCTCGGCACCACTTCCGCCAAACGCGGCTACTTCTTCGCCGCTGCTGTGCGCAACGGCGAGAAAATCATCGGCGTGCTGGTGATCAAGGTCGACCTCGACCATACCGAAAGCCTGTGGGGCAAAACCCCGGAACAATTGCTGGTGACCGACCATAACGGCGTGGTCATCCTGACGTCGCGCCCGGAATGGCGTTTCCGCTCCACCCGTGCATTGAGCGATGCCGAGCGCGCCGCGATCACCGCGATCCAGCCCTACCCGACCCGTGAACCGCGGCCGCTGAACCTGAGCGCCGACGCCTGGCTGACGCAGACCCACGACATCGCCGAAACCGGCTGGAGCGTGAGCATTCTCGCCCCGCGCACGCTGATCGATCGTCCGGTGCGCACGGTGGTTGCGATCGGCGGCGCCACGCTGTTGGTGGTGATGCTACTGGTGGGTTTGATGATGCAACGTCGCCGGCATTATCTGGAGCGCATCGCCTTTGAGGCCAAGGCGCGCCGCGAGCTGGAGGGCCGGGTTGCCGAACGTACCAGCGATCTGGAGGGCCTCAACCGGCGTTTGAAACAGGAAGTGCTCGAGCGTGAGCAGGCGCAGCAGGAGCTGGTGCGCGCCCAAGACGATCTGGTCCAGGCGGGTAAACTGTCGGCGCTGGGGACCATGTCGGCGAGCATCAGCCACGAACTCAATCAACCGCTGGCGGCGATTCGCAGCTATGCGGAAAACGCCGAAGTGCTGCTCGATCATCAGCGCACCGAAGACGCGCGCGGCAACCTCAAGCTGATCAGCGAACTGACCGGGCGCATGGCCTCGATCATCGCCCATTTGCGTGCCTTCGCCCGCCGCGATCGCCACGCACCGGAAAGCGTCGCTCTGCAACCGGCGTTGGACGATGCGCTGGCATTGCTGGCCAAACGTCGGCGCAGCATGGAAGTCGAACTGATTCGCGACTTGCCCGCCGCCACGCTGTGGGTCGAAGCCGGCGAAACCCGACTGCGCCAGGTGCTCGGCAATCTGCTGGCCAACGCCCTCGATGCGCTCACCGAAAAAGGCCCGCCGCGTAAGTTGTGGCTGAGTGCCGAAGCCACCGCCGACGGCGTCAATCTGTACATTCGCGACAACGGCCCCGGGTTCTGCATGGAGGCCCTTGGCCGCGCCAGCGAGCCCTTTTACACCACCAAGACCCGCACCCAGGGTCTGGGTCTGGGGCTGGCCATTTGTGAAACGCTGATGCGCGCCTTTGGTGGCGAGCTGTCGTTCGCCAACCACAAGCAAGGCGGCGCCCTGATCACCCTGCGCCTGCGCGCCGGCGCGCCCGGAGTCAGCCTGCAACCTTCCGAGGATAGAAGTGCATGACCATCGACAATCGCATCCAGGTAGTGTTGATCGACGACGATCCGCACTTGCGCCAGGCCCTCGGCCAGACCCTGGACCTGGCCGGCCTGAAAATCCTGCCGCTGTCCGAAGCCAAAGGGCTGGCGGCACAGCTTGAGCGTGACTGGCCGGGGGTGGTGGTCAGCGACATCCGCATGCCGGGCATGGACGGCCTCGAACTGTTGAGCGAGTTGCATGCACAGGATCCGGAGTTGCCGGTGCTGCTGATCACCGGCCATGGCGACGTACCGCTGGCGGTGCAGGCCATGCGCGCCGGTGCTTACGATTTTCTGGAAAAACCCTTTGCCAGCGATGCGCTGCTCGACAGCGTCCGTCGCGCCCTCGCGCTACGGCGGCTGGTGCTGGACAACCGCAGCCTGCGTCTGGCCTTGAGCGACCGCAACGAATTGAGCGCGCGACTGGTCGGCCATTCGACGCCGATGCTGCGTCTGCGTGAGCAGATCGGTGCGCTGGCGGCGACCAAGGCTGACGTGCTGATCCTCGGCGAAACCGGTGCCGGCAAAGAGGTGGTGGCCCGCGCGCTGCACGATTTGTCGAGCCGCCGCAACGGCCCGTTCGTAGCGATCAACGCCGGCGCGCTGGCGGAATCGGTGGTGGAAAGCGAGCTGTTCGGTCACGAACCCGGCGCTTTCACCGGCGCGCAGAAACGCCGCATCGGCAAATTCGAATTCGCCAACGGCGGCACGCTGTTCCTCGACGAAATCGAAAGCATGAGCATGGACGTGCAAGTGAAACTGCTGCGCATGCTGCAGGAGCGCGTCGTCGAGCGTCTGGGCGGCAATCAGTTGATCCCGCTGGACATCCGCGTCATCGCCGCGACCAAGGAAGATCTGCGCCAAGCGGCGGATCAGGGTCGCTTCCGCGCCGACTTGTATTACCGCCTCAATGTCGCGCCGCTGCGCATCCCGCCGTTGCGCGAACGCGGCGAAGACGCACTGGTGCTGTTCCAGCACTACGCCGATGAAGCCAGCGCCCGCCACGGCTTGCCGCCCCACGAACTGCAACCGGCACACCGCGCCCTGCTGCTGCGCCACACCTGGCCGGGCAATGTACGTGAACTGCAAAATGCTGCCGAACGCTTCGCTCTTGGGCTTGAGCTGGCACTGTACAACAGCGCTGATGGCAGCGGTGGCACGCCGGTAGAAGTGGTCAGTGGCGGCCTCAGCGAGCAAGTGGAAAACTTCGAGAAATCGTTGATAGCCGCTGAACTGGCGCGCTCGCACAGCTCGGTGCGCAGCCTCGCCGAAGCCTTGGGTATTCCGCGCAAGACCCTGCATGACAAGCTGCGCAAACACGGTCTGAATTTCGGCGACAGCAGCCACGGGGAAGACAACGAATGAGCAGCGAAAGCGAATACCTGCAAACGGTGCTGCATCACGACATTCCACTGACCGCCGAGATGGGCCTCAAAGTGCTCGAGTGGCGTGAGCAGCAACTGAGCCTGCACATGCCGCTCGCGCCCAACGTCAATCACAAGAGCACCATGTTTGGCGGCAGCCTTTACTGCGGCGCGGTGCTGGCCGGTTGGGGCTGGTTGCATCTGCGTTTGAAGGAAGAAGGGATTACCGACGGACACATCGTCATTCAGGAAGGACAGATCAGTTATCCGCTGCCGGTGACCGGGGACGCCGTGGCGATCTGCCCGGCGCCGGATGCGGCAGTCTGGAAACGGTTCGTGGCGATGTATCGGCGATATGGGCGGGCGCGGCTGACGCTGGATACGCGGATACTGAATGCGGGAAGTGAGGACGAGGCGGTGAGATTTACCGGCCAGTACGTTTTGCACCGTTGAAGATCAACAGCCCCTCACCCTAGCCCTCTCCCGAGGGAGAGGGAACCGATACGGGGATGCTACAGATTTACGTCGACCTGAAACTGCTTCGCCGAATCCACAATCGACTCGATTCTCCAGGTCCATGCATAGCGCCAGACAACTCGGTCGGCTCCCTCTCCTGGGGGAGAGGGCTGGGGTGAGGGGGAATTCCGGATCAGCAGTTAACCTCGAGCCAACTCCAACAATCTCTCGCGCCACGCAGCCTTCGCCGGCAGTGCCAGAAAGAACTCATTCAACAGCGATTCTCGCGGCGGATAACTGAACGCCTCGCCGTTCAGATCCAGCACCTCGCCTCCCGCCCCTTCCAGCACGCCCTGCGCCGCCGCCGTGTCCCACTGCGAAGTCGGCGCCAGTCGCGGATAGCAATCAGCAGCACCTTCGGCCAGCAGGCAAAACTTCAAGGAGCTGCCGATATTGGCCAGTTGCAACTCACCAAGGCTCGCGCTCAACCCTGCCAGCAAACGCTCTTGCTCGGGACTTGAATGTCGACGGCTGGCCACCACGGTAAACGCCTCGCCCGGCGCAGGCACATCGCGCACCTGTATCGCCACTGGCGTTGCGTCCTTGTCACCACGCCAGGCACCGAATCCGGCGCCACCGACGTAAAAGCGCCCGTTGGTCGGCATCGTCACCACGCCAAACACCACCCGGCCATTTTCGATCAGCGCGATGTTCACTGTGAATTCTTCGCTACCGCTGATGAACTCCTTGGTACCGTCCAGCGGATCCACCAGCCACCAGCGCTGCCAACCGGCGCGCACGCTCTGCGGGATATCGGCGTCCTCTTCCGAGAGCACCGGAATGCTCGGATCCAGCGCCGTCAGCCCGGCAACGATAAGGTGATGCGCAGCCAGGTCGGCGGCCGTCACCGGCGAATCATCGGACTTGGCGGTGACTTCGACGCCGGCACGCCAGAACGGCAGAATCGCCTCGCCAGCCTGTAAAGCCAGCGCAACCACAGGTGCCATCAGCGGATGGGGAAAATTCATCGACGTCTCACTCATAGCTGAATACCCCGCGCTGGCTCAGCAGGTCACGGGTCAAATACAGCGCCGCCAATGCGCGGCCCTCGGAAAATTGCGGATTCTGCGCCAGCGCCGACAGTTCGCGAAGGTTGACCTTGTCGACCCGCATCGGCTCCGGCTCATCACCCTCCAGCCGCTCTTCATACAGGTCGGTGGCCAGCACCACTTGGATTTTCTGGCTCATGTAACCGGGCGACAGCGACAGCTCGGTCAGATGCTCCAGTTGACGCGCGCCATAACCGGCCTCTTCCTTGAGTTCCCGCTCGGCCGCCGCCAGCACATCTTCGCCCGGCTCGATCAGGCCTTTGGGCAGAGACAGTTCGTATTCGTCGGTGCCGCCGCAGTATTCCTCGATCAACACTGCGTGTTCGGCATCAAGCATCGCGACGATCATCACCGCGCCGTAGCCCGCACCCTTGCCGACCAGACGCTCGTAAGTGCGCTCCACGCCATTGGAAAATCGCAGCTTGAGTTCTTCGACGCGAAACAGGCGACTGGTGGCGACGATCTCGCGGGCAAGTACGGTGGGTTTCTGGCGCATGCAAAGCTCCTTGGCGTGAACGCGCTACTATAACGCGGCTTTCCCGATTGTTTGCGTCGGATATCTTTTCACCGTTCGAGACGTTGCCATGCCTTCTTTACCGTGGTCCGACATCGATACCGTCCTGCTCGACATGGACGGCACGCTGCTGGATCTGCACTTCGACAATCATTTCTGGCTCGAGCACCTGCCTCAGCGCTACGCCGAAGTGCACGGCATCAGCCGGGCAATGGCCGAGCTGGAGTTGCAGCCGCTGTTCGAGCGCCACGCCGGCCAGTTGCAGTGGTACTGCCTGGATTTCTGGAGCGCGGAACTGAAATTGTCGGTGCGTGAACTGAAACAGGAAACCGCCCACTTGATCGCCCTGCGCGCCGATGCCGATACCTTTCTCGATGCAATCAAACGCGCAGGAAAACGGGTGATCATGATCACCAATGCGCACCGCGATTCGCTGTCGTTGAAACTGGAACGGATCGAACTGGCGCCGTACTTCGAGCGGCTGATCAGCTCGCATGACTATGGTTATCCCAAGGAGAACCCGCAGTTCTGGGATGCCTTGCAGCCGGACATCGGTTTTGATCCGGCGCGCAGCCTGTTTATCGACGACACCTTGCCGATCCTGCGCAGTGCACGGGATTTTGGCGTGGCGCACTTGCTGGCGGTGAAAGAACCGGACAGCCGCAAAGGGCCGAAGGACACAGCGGAGTTTGCCGCAGTCGAGGACTACCGCGATTTGATTGCAGGGCTTTGACGTCGCGTTGCTGCCATCGCGAGCAGGCTCGCTCCCACACTGAAATGCGTTTCAAATGTGGGAGCGAGCCTGCTCGCGAAAGCGCTTTCGAGTGTTATTCAGGAATACGCAGTACTTGTCCCGGATAGATCTTGTCTGGATGTTTGAGCTGAGGTTTGTTGGCCTCGAAAATCTTGTTGTACTGGTTGGCGTCGCCATACACGCGCTTGGAAATCGCACTCAGCGTGTCGCCCTTCTCGACCGTGACAAATTTTGCGGCGGCGGCAACGCCACCCGTCACGGTGATCTGATCGTCCACGCCACTCACGCCGGCGACGTTACCCAGGGCCAAGAGAATCTTCTCTTTCTCTTCCTGACTCGCCGCTTCACCCGTGGCGATGACCTTCTCGCCTTCAACCTTGACCTGGATCTTCGACGTATCGATACCGGTCAGCGCTTCCTGCACGTGCTTGGTCAGCGCTGCGCTGTTGGCCTCGGCCTTGTCCGGCGTCAGTGCATCGAGAATCTTTTCACCGGCTTCTTTCAAAAAACTGAACAGGCTCATCGCATTCACTCCATGTAATAAAGGGTCAGTCGTCCAAGCCTAGACCACCCCAGCCAAACCCGGTTCCGGTCCGACCAATGACGCTGCCGCGCCGCAGGCGGTAGAATCGCCACACCCCGCCAACCGCCCGGAGCGAAGATGGACATCAAGCAACTGAAATTCCTCATCGCCCTCGACGAAACCCGCCATTTCGGCCAGGCCGCCGCGCGCTGCCACATCACCCAGCCGACCCTGTCGATGCGCTTGCGCAGCCTCGAAGAAGAACTCGACCTGCCATTGGTCAATCGCGGCCAGCGCTTCGAAGGCTTCACCGCACCGGGCGAACGCGTGCTGGCGTGGGCGCGTACGGTGCTGGCAGCTTACGACGGCTTGCAGGCGGAAGCGGCGGCCTGTCGCGGCAACCTGATCGGTACGCTGCGCCTGGGGGTGGTGCCGCTGTCGAGCTTCGATCCCTTGCCGCTGATGCAACGACTGCACGCGGCGCACCCGGACTTGCGCTTCGAGCTGTCGTCGCTGAGCTCCGAGCAAGTGCTCGAACACCTGGCGAACAACCGCATCGACATTGGCGTGTCGTATCTGGAACGTCTGGACAGCGAGCGCTTCGATTCGCTGGCCTTCAACGAGACGCGCATGGGCTTGCTCTATGACGAGCGCTCGTTCAACTTCGGCGAAGAACCCCTGAGCTGGGAATCGCTGATCGAACTGCCGCTGTGCATGCTCACCAGCGGCATGCACTTTCGCCAGTCCATCGACCACAACTTCCACAGCCGTGGCCTGACCCCGCAACCGCTGTTGCAAACCGACGCAGTGCATCAACTGCTGCAAGCAGTACACGGCGGTTTTTGCTGCGCGATCATGCCGCTCGATGGCGGCGCGGAAACCCTTGCTGATCACCTGCGTCTGCAACCGATCGAAAATGCCCACACCCTCGCGCCGCTGGGCCTGATCATGCGCCGTGGCGCGCCGCGTTCAGCGCTGGCGGAAGCCTGTTTCGCGCTTTATCAGAAATCGTCAAAAGACGCTTGATCGACGGCATCTATCGGTAGATCGGTAATAGCGATTAGACGCGACAACTTGCCGCGCCTAGTCTTGACCTAGATCAAACCGTCGGTGATGCCATGAACGCCAAGCGCCCAGCCTGCGCGGCGCCAGCAATTGAAACGCCCGCGCCTGCCGCCAGCCAGACCTACAGCTACAGCGATCTACCCTTTGAGGCATCGGCCAGCACCGCGCTGGCCGAGGAAGTCGCGTTGGCGATCGCCTACAACGGCATCAGCCAGGCAGTGATGCTGGTTACACCGACCGACCTCGAAGATTTCATCGTCGGTTTCAGCCTCGGCAGCGGCATCATCGAAGACGCCAGCGATATCTACGATCTGCAACTGACAGGCGCAGGCTCGGCGCAATACGCGCAAGTGACCATCGCCAATCGCGCATTCTGGAACCTCAAACAGCAGCGTCGGCAGTTGGCCGGCACCAGCGGCTGCGGACTGTGCGGCGTCGAAGCCGTCGAACAGGCGCTGCCTGAGCTCAAAGTGTTGGCGGGCGCAGCCTTGCCACCGATCGAATGGCTCGACGGTTTGCGCCAGCGCATCGGCGCGTTCCAGCCGCTCGGCCAGCACTGCGGCGCGGTGCATGCTGCGGTGTTCATGAATGCCAGCGGCGAATTGCTGCTCGGTCGTGAAGACATCGGCCGCCATAACGCGCTCGATAAGCTTATCGGCGGGTTGATCCGCCAGAAGATTTCCACCGAAGGCGGCTTGGCGATTGTCACCAGCCGTTGCAGCCTCGAATTGATCCAGAAAGTCTTGCGTGCCGGCATCCAGACCCTGGTCAGCCTGTCGGCGCCTACCGGCCTTGCCGTGCAATGGGCCCGGCGCCACAACCTCAATCTCATCCACCTGCCGCAGAAAAGTGCGCCGCGGGTGTACAGCCCCGCGATGGAGAATCAAGCGTGAGCCAACATCATCAAGCCGACCAGAAACCTGTCCCGCGCTACAAGCCTTACAAAGGTGCCGCTGGCGGCTGGGGCGCCCTGATCAGTGTGGCCCAGGCGTGGCTGACCAGCGACAACGCCCTGAAAAACCTGCGCATGATGCTCAAGACCAACCAGAATGGCGGCTTCGACTGCCCGGGTTGCGCCTGGGGTGATTCGCCGGAGAGCGGCATGGTCAAGTTCTGCGAGAACGGCGCCAAAGCGGTGAACTGGGAAGCGACCAAGCGTCGCGTCGATGCGAAGTTCTTCGCCAAGCACAGCGTCACTTCCCTGCTGGAGCAGAGCGATTACTGGCTGGAATATCAGGGTCGCCTGACCGAGCCGATGGTCTACGACGCCGAGTCCGATCGCTACAAGCCGATCAGTTGGGAAGATGCCTTCGCTCTGATCGGCAAGCACCTGCGCAATCTGCCGAGCCCGGATCAGGCCGAGTTCTACACCTCGGGACGCGCCAGCAACGAAGCGGCGTATCTGTATCAACTGTTCGTGCGGGCTTACGGCACCAACAATTTCCCTGACTGTTCGAACATGTGCCATGAGGCCAGTGGCGTGGCGCTGGCGCAAAGCGTCGGTGTCGGCAAAGGCACGGTGACCTTCGACGACTTCGAACACGCCGACGCGATTTTCGTCTGGGGCCAGAACCCCGGTACCAACCATCCCCGCATGCTCGAACCGTTGCGTGAAGCGGTGAAACGCGGCGCCCAAGTGGTATGCATCAACCCGCTGAAAGAGCGCGGTCTGGAGCGCTTCCAGCATCCCCAGCACCCGATCGAAATGCTCACCAACGGCGACAAGCCGACCAACACCGCGTACTTCCGCCCGGCCCTCGGCGGCGACATGGCAGTGCTGCGCGGCATGGCCAAGTTCCTTCTGCAATGGGAACGTGATGCGCAGAAGGCAGGCGAGCCGGCGGTGTTCGACCATGATTTCCTCAATGCCCACAGCGCTAACGTGCTGGAGTACCTCGCCACTGTCGACGACACCTCGTGGGAGCAGATCGTCGAGCAATCGGGGCTGACCCTGGTCGAGATCGAGCAAGCCGCGCGCATGTACGCCAAAGGCAAGAACGTGATCATGTGCTGGGCCATGGGCATCACCCAGCACCGTCATTCGGTGCCGACCATTCAGGAAATCGCCAACCTGATGCTGCTGCGCGGCAATATCGGCAAACCTGGCGCCGGTCTGTGCCCGGTGCGTGGTCACAGCAACGTGCAGGGCGACCGCACCATGGGCATCAACGAGCGTCCACCGGTGGCGTTCCTCGACTCGCTGGAGCGTCGCTTCCAGTTCAAGGTGCCACGCCACAATGGCCACAACGTGGTCGAGGCGATTCATGCGATGGCCGAAGGTCGCGCCAAGGTATTCATCGGCTTGGGCGGCAACTTTGCCCAGGCCACGCCGGACAGCTCGCGCACCTTCGAAGCGCTGAGCAACTGTGACCTGACCGTGCAGATCAGCACCAAACTCAACCGCAGCCACCTCGCTCACGGCAAAGACGCGCTGATCCTGCCGTGCCTGGGCCGTACCGACATCGATATCCAGACCGAAGGCCCGCAAGCGGTCACCGTGGAAGACTCGTTCAGCATGGTCCACGCGTCCAACGGCCAGTTGCAGCCGCTGTCGAACCAGATGCGCTCGGAACCGTCGATCATTGCCGGCATCGCTGCCGCGACGCTGGGCAGCCAACCGGTCGACTGGAACTGGCTGGTGGCCGATTACGGGCGCATTCGCGAACTGATCGCCGACACCATCCCGAGTTTCAAAGACTTCAACGACAAGATCAAAAACCCGGGCGGCTTCTATCTGGGCAACTCGGCTGGCGTTCGCAAGTGGAACACGCCGTCGGGCCGTGCCAATTTCCGCGCCAACCAGTTGCCGAAAGATCTGGTTCACGAACGCACCCGCGCCACCGGGCAGGTGCCGGATCTGATCCTGCAATCAATGCGCTCCCACGATCAGTACAACACGACGATCTATGGTCTCGACGACCGTTATCGCGGCGTGAAGGGCCAGCGTGACGTGCTGTTTGCCAACGAGGCCGACATCATTCGCCTGGGCTTCCGTCCAGGGCAGAAGGCCGACATCGTGTCGATCTGGGACGATGGTCGCGAGCGTCGGGTGAAAGGTTTTACATTGTTGGCGTTCGATATTCCTGCGGGGCAGGCGGCGGCGTACTATCCGGAGGTCAATCCGCTGGTGCCGCTGGAAAGTACGGGTGATGGCAGCCACACGCCGACGTCGAAGTTCATTGCGATCCGGCTGGAAGCGGCGAGTGAGACGGGGTTGATCATGGCCAAGTCGGCTTGACCCGGCGCTTGGAATGACCTCTTCGCGAGCAGGCTCGCTCCCACACTTGGAATGCATTTCAAATGTGGGAGCGAGCCTGCTCGCGAAAGCCATCGACCTGTCAACAGATCTGCCGTGGCAAAGATTT
>NZ_JASCPT010000135.1:0-14724 GCF_029959775.1 Pseudomonas sp. PS01270
CGCTACCTAATGCGCTACAACAACACCAGACTCCATAGCTACAACAACTACCGGTCACCGGTCGCCATGGAGAAAATGGCGGCCTGAAAAACCCTAACTGGTGTCCAATATTACTTGACCAGTTCAGGCTCGCTCCCACAAGGGGATTGTGTGTTGCCGTGAATGTCGGGGGAATGTGAATGCTGTGGGAGCGAGCTTGCTCGCGAAGGCGTCAGGTCATCCAACATGGTGTCGACTGACACACCGCTTTCGCGAGCAGGCTCGCTCCCACAAAGGATTTGTGTGTTGCCGTGAATGACAGGGGGAACGCGAATTCTGTGGGAGCGAGCCTGCTCGCGAAGGCGTCAGGTCATCCGACATTGATGTCGATTGACACACCGCTTTCGCGAGCAGGCTCGTTCCCACAGGGTTATGTATTCCAGGGCGGTAAAGGATCAGGCCCACTCTTTGCGCAGTTGCCGTGCGGCGCTGACCATGTGCACCAACGCCGCTTCGGTCTCAGGCCAGCCTCGGGTTTTCAAACCGCAATCCGGATTGACCCACAGACGCTCAACCGGAATACGCTGCGCCGCCTTGCGCAGCAAGCCAACCATTTCCGACACATCGGGAATCCGTGGCGAGTGAATATCGTAGACGCCCGGGCCGATGTCGTTCGGGTAGGCAAACGCTTCAAACGCTTCGAGCAGTTCCATGTCCGACCGTGAGGTTTCGATGGTAATGACATCGGCGTCCATCGCCGCGATCGACTCGATCACGTCGTTGAATTCGCTGTAGCACATGTGCGTGTGGATCTGGGTTTCGTCGCGCACGCCGGAGGCGCACAGGCGGAACGCTGCGCTTGCCCATTCCAGATACGCCGGCCACTGCGCCCGGCGTAACGGCAAGCCTTCACGGAACGCCGCTTCGTCGATCTGGACGATTTTGATTCCCGCCGCTTCCAGATCATTCACCTCGTCACGAATGGCCAGCGCCAGTTGTTGAGCCTGCACTTCGCGGCTGACGTCTTCGCGGGCGAAGGACCACATCAGCATGGTCACCGGGCCGGTCAGCATGCCTTTCATGACCTTGTCGGTAAGGCCTTGGGCGTAACGGATCCACTCGACCGTCATCGCCTGCGGGCGGCTGAGGTCGCCGAAAATCACCGCCGGTTTGACGCAGCGCGAACCGTAGCTCTGCACCCAGCCAAAGCGGGTGAAGGCATAGCCGTCGAGCTGTTCGGCGAAGTATTCGACCATGTCGTTGCGCTCGGCCTCCCCGTGCACCAGCACATCCAGGCCGAGGCGTTCTTGAATTTCCACCGCGTGGCGAATCTCCGTGTGCATCGCATCGGTGTAATCGGCCGCGCTGAGCTTGCCTTGCTTGTAGGCCTGGCGCGCCAGACGGATCGCCGCCGTTTGCGGAAACGAACCAATGGTGGTGGTCGGAAACAGCGGCAGATCAAGTTTGCCGCGCTGTTTGGCGATGCGCTGGGCAAACGGCGATTGGCGTTGCACATCCTTGGCCGTGATCGCCGCGACCCGCGTTTGCACCGCCGGTTTGTGAATACGCGGCGAGGCAGCGCGGCTGGTCTGCACCGAACGGCTTTGCGCGAGGGCACGCAGTACCTTCGGCGCTTCCGGCTCGCTGACCGCTTGAGCGAGCACGGCGACCTCTTCGCACTTCTGCACGGCGAACGCCAGCCAGCTTTTCAGTTCGGCATCGAGCTGGTCTTCGCGGCCCAGATCAACCGGGCTGTGCAGCAACGAGCAGGACGGCGCTACCCACAAACGATCACCCAGACGCTCATGAGCATGGCGCAGCGTCGCCAGCGCGTTTTGCAGATCGCAGCGCCAGACGTTCCGACCGTTGACCACACCCAACGACAGCACTTTATAGGCCGGCAGACGATCCAGAATGGTCGGGTATTGATCCGGTGCGCGCACCAGATCGATGTGCAGGCCGTCGACCGGCAGGTTCGCCGCCAGACCGAGGTTTTCTTCCAGACCACCGAAGTACGTGGCGAGCAGTTTTTTCAGCGGATCGCGCTGGATCTGGTTGTAGGCGCGCTCGAAGGCATTCTTCCAGTCCTGTGGCAAATCGAGCACCAGAATCGGCTCATCAATCTGCACCCACTCCACACCCAACGCCGCCAGCCGCGCGAAGATCTGGCCGTACAGCGGCAGCAGGCGGTCAAGCAAATCGAGCTTGTCGAAGTCGGCGCCTTTGGTTTTACCCAGCCACAGATAGGTCAGCGGACCGATGATCACCGGTTTGACGTTGTGCCCTAGCGCACGGGCCTCTTCGGTTTCTTCAAACAGCTGCTCCCAACCCAACTGGAAGTGCTGGTCGACACTGAATTCCGGTACGAGATAGTGATAGTTGGTGTCGAACCATTTGGTCATTTCCTGAGCGTGGCCTTCGCCGCAGCAAGCATTACTGACGCCTCGGGCCATGCTGAACAGGGTCTGCAGCGTGGCTTTGCCGTCATGCGGGCGGAAGCGCTCGGGGATCACGCCGAACATCAGCGAGTGGCTCAGCACCTGGTCGTACCAAGCGAAATCGCCAACCGGCAGCAAGTCGATGCCGGCGTTTTTCTGCAAGTCCCAATGGACCTTGCGCAGCTCACGCCCGACGTCACGCAGGCCCGCCTCGTTCAGTTCTCCTTTCCAGAACGCCTCTTGCGCTTTCTTCAGTTCGCGGTCGCGACCGATGCGCGGAAATCCAAGGGAATGGGCCAGTGCCATGACAAACAACTCCAGATGCTTAATCGATGGCGGGTATTGTCGGGAACCGGACTTGATGAAACAAACTCAATAAATTCTAGATCATCACAAGTTCTACTCATGCACAGGCGCCCCGTGGGAGCTGCCGAAGGCTGGGATCTTCTGGCCGTAGGGACGCAGAGCGTCCAAGGCTGCATTCCCACGCGGAGCGTGGGAACGATCAGAACACGTCAGGGCAACATGCAAGTTTTCGTTCTATCGTTAGATCCAAATGGCTGGATTTTCCAAGGATTAGAGGTTGCGAGAGAGGATGTCTGCGCCTAAGTTGCACGCGAGTCTTTTCCCCGCGATTGGAACGCGATCAACACCATAAAGAGGTGAAGAAATGTCGAAGGAATCACGCCCTGCCGTGCTTGGGCTGATAGGCAATACTCCGCTGGTGCAGGTCACCCGCTTCGATACCGGACCCTGCACGCTGTTTCTCAAACTTGAATCGCAGAACCCCGGCGGCTCGATCAAAGACCGTATCGGTCTGGCGATGATCGACGCTGCGGAACGTGACGGCCGCCTGCAACCGGGCGGGACGATTGTCGAGGCCACTGCCGGCAATACCGGTCTGGGTCTGGCGCTGGTCGGCCGAGCGAAAGGCTATCGTGTGGTGCTGGTGGTGCCGGACAAGATGTCCACCGAGAAAGTCCTGCACTTGAAGGCCATGGGCGCCGAAGTGCACATCACTCGTTCTGACGTCGGCAAGGGCCATCCCGAATATTACCAGGACGTCGCCGCCCGCTTGGCCAAGGACATTCCCGGCGCGTTTTTCGCCGACCAATTCAACAATCCCGCCAACCCGGTGGCCCATGAATGCAGCACCGCGCCGGAAATCTGGGCGCAGACCGAACATGATCTGGATGCCATTGTCGTCGGCGTCGGATCGGCCGGCACGTTGACCGGGTTGAGTCGCTTCTTCAAGCGCGTGCAGTCGAATCTGGAAATGGTCCTCGCCGATCCGGTCGGCTCGGTGATGGCGCAATACAGCCGCGACGGCACCTTGCCGACGCCCGGTTCGTGGGCGGTCGAGGGTATCGGCGAAGACTTCATTCCGTCGATCACTGACCTGTCCAGCGTGCGTCACGCCTACTCGATCAGCGACGCGGAAAGCTTCGATCATGCCCGGCAGTTGCTCAAGGCCGAGGGCATTCTCGGTGGCTCATCGACCGGCACCCTGTTCGCTGCCGCGCTGCGTTATTGCCGCGAACAGACCGAGCCGAAACGCGTGGTCAGCTTCGTCTGCGACACCGGCACGCGGTACCTGTCGAAGGTTTACAACGACCAGTGGATGACCGATCAAGGCCTGTTGCAACGCAAAGGCTACGGCGACTTGCGCGACTTGATCGCACGGCGTTTCGAGGACGGCCGGGTGATCAGCGTCGGCCCCGATGACACCCTGCTCACCGCGTTCCAGCGCATGCGTCTGGCGGATGTCTCGCAGTTGCCGGTGCTGGTCGAGGGCAAGCAACTGGTGGGCGTGATCGATGAGTCCGATATTCTTCTCGGCGTACACGAAGACGCCGCGCGCTTCAGCCAGTCGGTGTCGAGTGTGATGACCGACAAACTGCAAACCCTCGCCCCGGCTGCGAGCCTGGCCGAGCTGGAATCGGTGCTCAGCCGTGGCCTCGTCGCGATCATCGCCGACGCCTCCGGCTTCCATGGCCTGATCACCCGCACCGACATGCTCAACCAATTACGGAGATCCCTTGCATGAGTCAGCACGACGATAAATCCCAAGGCTTCGCCACCCGGGTGATCCACGCCGGGCAAGAGCCGGACCCGACCACCGGCGCGCTGATGCCGCCGATCTACGCCAACTCCACCTACCTGCAAGACAGCCCCGGCGTGCACAAGGGGTTCGACTACGGCCGCTCGCACAACCCGACGCGTTTTGCTTTGGAGCGCTGCGTCGCCGATCTCGAAGGCGGCACCCGAGCGTTCGCCTTCGCCTCGGGGCTGGCGGCGATTTCCACGGTGTTGGAACTGCTCGACGCCGGCTCGCACATCGTTTCCGGCAATGACTTGTACGGCGGCACGTTCCGCCTGTTCGACAAGGTCCGCCAGCGCAGTGCCGGGCACCGTTTCAGCTTCGTCGACCTGACCGATCTGTCGGCGTTCGAAGCCTCGCTGCAGGACGACACGCGCATGGTCATGGTCGAAACCCCGACCAACCCGCTGCTGAGCCTGTCGGATCTGGCCGCGATCGCGCGCATCTGCCGCGCGCGCGGGATCATCTGCGTGGCCGACAACACCTTCGCCAGCCCATACATTCAGCGCCCGCTGGAGTTGGGTTTCGACATCGTCCTGCACTCAACCACCAAATACCTCAACGGCCACTCCGACGTGATCGGCGGTATTGCCGTGGTCGGGCAGAACGCCGAACTGGCGGAAAAACTCGGCTTCCTGCAAAACGCCGTCGGGGCGATTTCCGGGCCGTTCGATGCGTTCCTCACTCTGCGCGGGGTGAAAACCCTGGCGCTGCGCATGGAGCGCCATTGCAGCAACGCCCTGGACCTGGCGCAGTGGCTGGAACAGCAGCCGCAGGTCAAGCGCGTCTACTATCCGGGCCTGACCTCGCACCCGCAGCACGAACTGGCCAAGCGGCAGATGCGTGGTTTTGGCGGGATGATTTCTGTCGACCTGAACAGCGACCTGGCCGGTGCGCGGCGCTTTCTCGAGAACGTGCAGATCTTTGCACTGGCGGAAAGTCTGGGCGGTGTGGAAAGCCTGATCGAGCATCCGGCGATCATGACCCACGCGACCATCCCGCCGGAAACCCGCGCAAAACTGGGGATTGGCGATGGGCTGGTGCGGTTGTCGGTGGGGGTTGAGGATGTTGAGGATCTGCGGGAAGATTTGGCGCAGGCTTTGGCTAAGATGTGACTCTTTGAAGGGGGCTGCATCGCAGCCCAACGGGGATAAATACCCTCGCCACACGGGGAAACCACTCTGTGGCGTTTCGATCTTTCGTTTTTATTGTCATACAAGTCTTTTTGAAAATGGCATCAAGTCTGCCGAATGAAGAGCTCCGTGCTGCTGCGCAAACTCGGCAACACAAGTGTCGCAACATTCGCCCACCTCATTTCGCAGCTTGGTGTCAAACAGCATATGGAATACGGCGCTCGCTTGTTAATTACACAGGGAAGAAAATGAATCATTATAAAAATCTAATTAAATCGATTTTAAGTTTACTTTTTTTATTTAACTCAGCCACCGCATCGGCAGTGCTTTCACAGGAGCAGCAGGCAGCCAAGGAACGCGGCATTTCACTATATAAACAAGAGAAAAATGCAGAGCGTGAATTGCGCATTGCCGCCGAGGCTGGCGATGCAGAAGCACAATTTTATTTGGCGCAACAACTTCGCCAAATGGAACTTAGTAAAGCGCTAGACTCGAAAGAATCTGTAAAGTGGTTCGTGGCTTCTGCTAATCAAGGCAATTTATTCTCCCTATATCAGTTATCTCACAACGTCAACGTGTGTGTTATCGCTTCATTTTGTCCCAAAGGGGAAAAAAGCCGAGGTGAATGGGATCAAGAGTACAAAAAAACTTTAATGGAGAAATTTGCCTCAAATGATTTGCAACAACTAGGCGAACTAAATGATTGGGTAGCCAAGTCGGATGTTGTAGGAGAGTGGTTTCATCTACAGGATGAGCTTCGTTATGCTAAAAACCATAGGGTGGAAGATACGCGCGAATGGCTAGTACATTCTGCTAATCAAGGAAATTTTAACTCCCTACTTCGTCTGGCTCTTGATGATGGAGATAAATTATGCACCATCGTTGAGAACTGCCCTAAGGGAGATAAAACTCAGCGCGAGTGGAAATCAGAATTTGAGAAGATTGCGCGAGAAAAAATTGCTTCCGGTGACATGGAAGCTGCCTATTTGTTATACGTAGGCAATTCTGACTTTAATATGCTGATTAAATCAGCAGAGGGAGGGTACCCATTCGCACAATATCAGCTTGCCGAGAGTTATTCAGCTGGTGATGGATTTTTTTGGTGGTTTGGGCAGCGCCGCAAGGAAATCAACAAATGGTATAAGCGAGCGGCTGAAAATGGCTATCCAAAAGCAATGATTGCCTATGCAGCCTCCATTTATGAAGATAACGGAGACCTATCAGTTTCCCGGTATTGGCTAGAGGAGTCTGCGAAGGCGGGTGACGGCAGTGGCATCGGTTTGCTTGCTCGAGAGTATGCAAGTAATCCAAATTACTATGGCTTTCCATTTGATATGGTGAAGGCTTATGGCCTTACGTTGCTTTTAGCAGGCTTAGATAATGATGAGTCTGATAAAGACTATGATCGGGAAAGATTAGAAGAATATTCTAAAAAAATGACACCCGAACAAATCGAGCAAGGCAAAGCTTTTGCCGAAAAATGGAACGTCACTCACCCGATTGAAGGCGTTTAATCTCAGCGGCCAGCGGGACCGGAAACAAGTGTCAAGCTTCGTGCTTCA
Source organism: Pseudomonas sp. PS01270 (assembly GCF_029959775.1). Classification (NCBI taxonomy): domain Bacteria; kingdom Pseudomonadati; phylum Pseudomonadota; class Gammaproteobacteria; order Pseudomonadales; family Pseudomonadaceae; genus Pseudomonas; species Pseudomonas sp. PS01270. The sequence continues at coordinate 7,214 of NZ_JASCPT010000135.1, forward strand.
AGTCGCTGAGGCCATCGTTGCAATGGTCGCATGCGATCAGTGATGGCTTACTGCCGATCCTGCCATCGGACGTTCCCTGCGGACCGGACTTTCGCGGTGCGCGTTGAGCCAGGCCAAAGAGCCGGCCCGTTTCACCCTTTCGGGCTTCAATCCCAAACGTTTCCGGCCTTCGGCCTGCACTCACCATTTAGCTTGAGCCGAGCCAGTGAGTCGAACGCCTGTTGATTGGCGAATTGCTCAACTACGTCGTGGCTGAAGGCTCTGATCAGTGCGGTTGTCAGTTGGGGTTGAGGACGTTGAAGACTTGCGTGCCGATCTGGCTCAGGCACTGGCAAGAATGTAAACAGCTCCACACCAAGAAGCCCGCGCAATGCGGGCTTCGTGTTTTTTTGTCCGTCGATCTCCCCGCCGTGGCAGTTCCCGAGGCCGATCCTATACTCAATCGGCTCGATCAGGATTATCTCGACACCCGCACGCCGCTCGGTGTGCCCGTGCCTTTCGCCAACCAGGTAAAACCCAAGCCAATGAGTCACTGCGCCGGGCATACGCAATGGACGACATCTCATCGCATTCTGGCTGCTGGGTCGTGGAGAAAACCATGAAATACAAGTTGTTGTCAGGCGTGCTTCTTGCGGTAGCGGCCAGCGTTGTGGTGCCGAATGTCTTGGCGGCGCAACCGCAGGCGTTGGCTTCGGATGGGGCTGATCATGTTGGCGCCGGCGCGGTGGCTGCCGATGGCGCTGATCGCGTCGGTGCCGGCGCAGTGGCTGCCGATGGCGCCGATCGTGTCGGTGCCGGCGCGGTGGCTGCCGATGGCGCTGATCGTGTCGGCGCAGGTGCAGTCGCTGCCGATGGTGCTGATCGCGTCGGTGCCGGGGCAGTGGCTGCCGATGGTGCTGATCGCGTCGGTGCCGGCGCAGTGGCTGCCGATGGCGCCGATCGTGTCGGCGCGGGCGCAGTGGCTGCCGATGGCGCTGACCGTGTCGGCGCCGGCGCGCTGGCTGCCGATGGCGCTGATCGTGTCGGTGCCGGCGCGGTGGCTGCCGATGGCGCTGATCGTGTCGGTGCCGGCGCGGTGGCTGCCGATGGTGCTGATCGTGTCGGTGCCGGCGCAGTGGCTGCCGATGGCGCTGATCGTGTCGGTGCCGGAGCATTGGCAGCGGATGGGGCCGACCGCACCGGCGTTAACCGAGTGGCCTACTCCCGGGTCGGAGTCGGTTCTGATCGCGTGGCATCGGCGCTGATGACCGGCAGCTATTCCGACCAGTTCAACAGCCCACAATAATCGCCGCGAAATAACGGGCGAGCTCCTGAGCCGCCCGTTTACATCGGCCTTTACAGCATCTGTTCAACCGCTGCGCCTTGTCGATCACGCAGGGCGCGCAACGTCGCGCGTAACTCGGCCGGCCGCACAGGTTTCGACAGAATCGCAATCTGCCGGTCATGCAAGGCAGCCTGAATTTTCTCGACGTCATGCCCGGTGATGATCATTGCCGGCACCGCCCAACCGCGCCGCCTGCGCACTTCGTCAATGCATTCGATGCCAGTGGCGTGGGTGCCGAGGTCATAGTCGGCGACGATGATGTCGCAGTCGGTGACCAGATCTTCAGCCGACGACTCGGCCTGCACCACGCAGCCCCAGCGCTCAAGCAAAGCTGAAGTCGCCAGCAGCACGTTGCGATCATCCTCGACCAGACACACCTTCAGTCCGGTCAACAAACCCACCTGCCGCGCTTCACTGCGAACCACCAGTGACTGCGGCGCGGCCACGATCGGCAACCCCGCAAGCGTCACAGCTGTACCGCGCCCCAACTGTGAACGCAGAGCAACGTGCACATCGATCAGTTCACTCAGACGCTTGATGATCGACAGGCCCAGCCCGACGCCCTCGACATCTTTGTCGCGCACTTGCCGCACGCGATAAAACTCCTCGAAAACCTTGTGCAAATGCTCTTCGGCAATGCCGTTGCCACGGTCATGGATGACGATGGCCAACCCTGCCCCGCGTTTACGCACGCCAATCAGCACCGGCCGCTGCGCGCCGTATTTGAAGCAGTTGGAGAGCACGTTCTGCACCATGGTCGCGAGCAGCGCCGGGTCGGTTCTGACCCAGTAGTTGCACGGTCGCAGGCGCAGCTCGACCCCCGCCCAACGGGCCGCTTCCTGATGTTGGCAGACGATGTCCGCAAGCCATTCACCAAGATTGAGCGTTTGCATTTTCGCTTCGACCCGACCGTTATCGAGGGTGTAGAGGTCGAGAATCGAGCGGAACAATTGCGAGACGTTGAGCAGTGAGCGGTCGATGTTATCGACCAGCCGCCGCTCGTCATCGCCCAGGCGCGACTCTCGCAGACACGCGGTAAACAGACCGATGGAATGAATCGGCTGACGCAAGTCATGACTGGCCTGCGCCAGAAACCGCGACTTTTCCAGATTAGCCGCCAGCGCTTCTTCCGACGCCTTGCGCGTGCGCTCAAGCAGCAAGTGCGCATAAAACGGAATCACCGTGCTGGTGATCAGCAGCATCAACACCATGAACGGCTGCGCCTGCCAATACGGCGTCAAGCGATAGACCACCAGCAGCGCCACCAATGCAAGGCCGGTGGCAATCGCCAGATAGCGCGAGCCGTAGCGCATGCCGTTGCCGAGGTTGACCCAGACCATCACCGCATACAGCGGCAACGCTGCCTCGCCGCCGATCACCAGCCCGAAACTGGTGCCGGTGTAATCGTGGACCATGGCAAAAATCCGCCGCGCCGGATAATGCCCGGGCCAACGCGCAATGGCTTGGCGGAACGCGATCGAAGCCAGCAGAAACAAGACAATGTAAGTGATGACCGGAAGATAGGTATCGAAGCGATGGCCCGGCAGAAACCCCAGCACGACCATGTAAACCACCGCAATGGCAGCGATGATGATGCGCAGGTTGGCCTGGTCGAGTTCGGTATTTTTTTCGAACTTCATGGTAAACGTCCTTGTGCAGCAATCGTCAGTTTCGGAAGCAGCCTACAGGCAACCTTCGCGTCCAGTGCTAAGGTGCAGGCCTTGAATCACGCCTGACCCAGGGAGGGTCGCGTCATGACGTGCCGGATCATCATAGCCGACGATCACCCGCTGTTTCGCGAGGCGATGCTGCGCACCGTGCAGCGCTTGCTGCCCGATGCCGATATCTGCGAGGCCGGCGACTTCGACGCGGTGCTCAAGCTGCTGCCACAGGGCGACGAGCCGGACACGCTGATGCTCGATCTGCGTTTTCCCGGGCTGACCTGCATCACCCAGCTCGCCGACTTGCGCCAACGATTGCCGCGCACCACGCTGATCGTGGTGTCGATGGTTGACGATCAGGCGCTGATCAGTGAAGTCATGGCGGCGGGCATTGACGGTTTTATCGGCAAGAACATTGCGCCGGATGAAATCGGCCAGGCGATTCTGGCCATTCGTGAAGGCGAGGTGTTGGTGAAGTCGGCGCCGTCCGGCTTGTTGCCGCTGGAAACCGCGACGACGCTGACGCCGCGTCAGCAGGACGTGCTGCGTTTGATCGCGCAAGGCAAGACCAACAAGGAAATTGCCCGTGAACTGGATATCTCCCCGTTCACGGTACGCATCCATGTGTCTTCGTTGCTGCGCACGCTGGATGTGCCGACGCGGGCGGCAGCGGCGGTCAAGTATTCGGGGCTGTGAAGCGCTTTTACGGATCAACCTGCGCCATCAGATCCGGCACCGACTCCGGTCGTTTCGCATAGCGCTGGGCCAATACCGCGCAGACCATCAGCTGAATCTGGTGGAACAGCATCAGCGGCAGAATCAGCACGCCGATGGTGCTGCCGGCGAACAACACCTGCGCCATCGGCACGCCGGTCGCCAGGCTCTTTTTCGAACCGCAGAACAGAATGGTGATGCGGTCTTCCTGATTGAAGCCGAACGCTTTGCTCAACAGAATTGATGCCACCAGAACCAGCGTCAGCAGGATGCAGCAGACCACCACCAGGCCAAGCAACTCGAACAACGGAATCTGCTGCCAGATCCCTTCGTTGACCGCCTCGCTGAATGCGCCGTACACCACCAGCAAAATCGAGCCCTGATCAACGAATTTCAGCCAGTTCTTGTTGCGCCCCACCCACGCGCCGATCCAGCGACGGGCGATCTGCCCGGCAATAAATGGCAGGAGCAATTGCACACTGATTTTGACGATCGCATCGAGCGTCGAGCCGCCGTCGCCGTGGACGTTGAGCAGCAGCGTCACCAGCAGCGGTGTAAGGAAAATCCCGAACAGACTGGACGCCGCCGCACTGCAGATCGCCGCCGGAATATTGCCTCGCGCCAGCGAAGTGAACGCGATGGCCGACTGCACCGTGGCGGGCAACGCGCAGAGGTAGAGCATGCCCATGTACAGCTGATCACCGATCAGCGGTGACAACAGTGGTTTGAGCGCCAGACCGAGAATCGGGAAGAGCACGAAGGTCAGCCCGAACACCAGCAGATGCAGACGCCAGTGGCCGGCGCCGGCGATGATCGATTCGCGCGACAGCTTGGCGCCGTGCAGGAAAAACAGCAGGGCGATGGCGATGTTGGTCAGCCAGCCAAAGCCGACGGCGACTTGACCGCTGGCGGGAAGGAAGCTGGCCAGCAAGACGACGCCGATCAAGGTCAGCGTGAAGTTATCGGGCAGAAAACGTGGGCGCGTCATGAGATTCATCCGGGGGTTGCCAGTGCGTGCCGACGACTCTAACGTGACTGGCAATTACCGACTAACGCCGAAGAGCCGCAAGATGCCGCCTAAAGGACATAGCAAAAGCGTGCGCCGCAGTGTTCCCGGGTTGCCCAGCCTGCCGCGCCCCGTGTACGGACGCACCGAATCGCTGCCCAATCGCGCCCTCACCCGCCGCCACAGTCATCCGTGGGTGCAGTTGTCCTACGCGATTCAGGGCGTGCTCGAAGTGCAGACCAGCGCCGGCCGATTCGTCGCGCCGCCGGAGCGTGCGGTGTGGATTCCGGCGGGCGTGCCGCACCGGGTGTTCAGCGCACCGCACACGGAAATGCGCAGCCTGTACATCGACAGCAGCGCCACCGGTTGGGCGGCTGAACATTGCCATGTGCTCGGCGTCAGCGATTTGCTCAGGGAGTTGATTCGCGCCTTCAGTCAGGTGCCAGTGGAATACGACGAAAGCGGCCCTGACGGACGCTTGGCCCAGGTGATCCTTGATCAATTGGCCGACGCGCCGACCATCGACTTGATGCTGCCGCTCCCGCAAGACCCGCGCCTGAAGCAGATCTATCAGAGCCTGGAGCAACACCCGGAGCAGCAGACCACGCTGAGCCACTGGAGCGAAAAATTCGGTGTCACCGAAAAGACTCTGACGCGGCTGTTTTTGCGCGACACCGGCCTGACCTTCCGCGCCTGGCGCCAGCGCTTGCGCTTGCTCGGCGCCCTGACCCCGCTGGAAAAAGGCGAGCGTGTGACCGACGTTGCGCTGGCTTGTGGATACGACTCGACATCGGCGTTTATCGCAGCGTTTCGTCAGCAGTTTGGCGAGACGCCGGGGGAGTTTTTCCGCTGAGGCATGTGCCAATGGCCTGTTTGTATACGAGGGAACTCATCGCCCGACACTTCGCTACCATATTCATCAAAATTTTGCGCCTGTCAGGTCTGTCAGTAGTTAGCACACAAACCGAAGCGTAAATTGAATCTCCCAACCGGCGGAAAAGCCGGTTTGCCAAAAAAACGGAACGCATTTTTATCAGGAGATTCGATCATGACCGACCTGACCAAGAACAAAAAACTTGGACTCGACAGCGAAGACAAGCCACAGGATCTGCCGCACAAGATCGCCGCAGGCGAGCGCTTCGACGTAACGTTCCCAGAAAATTTTCCGCCCCTTAAAAAGTTTGAAACAACGCATACCTGGTACGCCTCCTTCACAGAAGACTCGCGCAGCATCATTGGGCGCCATCAAACCTCGCAGAACTTCTACCAGTTGACATTACTTACTCCACGGGAGCTTAAAAGCGGCACGTATAAACTCGAGGATTATGGCCCCGGCAAGCATTCAGTTGTTTTTATGGTCTACGGAGTTAGCGTCAAGGGAGGTAATGTTACTTACGATGTAGACGACAGCCGGAAATCAGTTAAAGCAACTCTCGAGTTCGAGATCGTTTATGAATCAACCCCCTACACGGTCACTGCAGATATATTCCTGCTGGCAACGGGAGAGCTTTGATCCATATATCCCCTCGATATCAACCTGAATTCTGTGATGCGGTATCGCTGGAAGTTGGATTCGCCAATCAGCGGTACTTTCGATGCAGGAATGCCAAAGTGCCCCGAGGTAGGACACTTCGTTTTTCTCGAACCAACCCTCAGAAATAAACGATTTTTCTTTGCCACAAATGCGTCGCTAGCATGGCCCCCGTCTGATTCAATTCAAACCAAAGACAGGGGAGCGTGCCATGCCTGCCACGAACATCAATATCGGCGAACCCTGGATGTGGGGTGCCTTCATCATCTTCGTTCTGGCCATGCTGGCCCTGGACTTGTTTGTCTTCGGCGGGCGCAAGGCGCACCGGGTGTCGGTGCGGGAAGCGTCGGCCTGGGTGGTTGCCTGGTGCCTGTTGGCGCTGAGTTTTGCCGGGTTGCTCTGGTGGTATCTGCACGGTGAATTCGGCGGTGAAATCGCCCGGCAGAAAACCCTGGAATTTCTCACCGGCTATCTGATTGAGCAGTCGCTGTCGATCGACAACATGTTCATCTTCGTGATGATCTTCAGCTACTTCGCCGTACCGCCGGAATTGCAGCGGCGGGTGCTGCTCTACGGCGTGCTCGGCGCGATTGTGATGCGCGCGATCATGATTTTTGCCGGTGTGTGGCTGGTGTCGCAGTTCGAATGGCTGCTGTATGCCTTCGGTGTGTTCCTGATCATCACCGGGATCAAGATGCTGGTGTTCGCTGATCATCAACCGGATCTGGAAAAGAATCCGTTATTGCGTTGGGTGCGCGGGCATATGCGCATCACCAGTGGCTTTCATGGCGAGAAGTTTTTCATCCTGCAGAACGGCGTGCGCTGGGCAACACCGATGTTCCTCGTGCTGGTGCTGATCGAGGCCAGCGACCTGATGTTCGCGGTCGACAGCATTCCAGCGATCTTCGCCGTCACCACCGACCCGTTCATTGTTTTCACTTCGAACATCTTCGCGATCATGGGTCTGCGCGCGCTGTACTTCCTGCTGGCGGACATGGCTGACCGCTTTCACCTGCTCAAATACGGGCTGGCGATCGTACTGGTGTTCATCGGCGGCAAGATGGTGCTGATGCCGTGGTTCCACATGCCGGTGGAATGGTCGCTGGCAATCGTCGGGACGGTGATTCTCGGGTCGGTGCTGTTGAGCCTGGTGACCAGCCGCGAGGCAGAACGCCGCACCGAATGACACCACCCCACCCCACCTGAGGGAGCGAGCCTGCTCGCGAATACGCCGGATCATTCAACATAGGAGTTGAATGACACACCGCTTTCGCG
>NZ_JASCPT010000136.1:0-14657 GCF_029959775.1 Pseudomonas sp. PS01270
CGCGAATGCGATAGGTCAGATATCGACCTGTCTGCTGACACACCGCATTCGCGAGCAAGCTCGCTCCCACAGGATCTGTGTTAGTCATTAGAGTGGCGTTCATCAATACGAAGGGAAACGGTCGGCAATGACGAGCTTCTACGACGCACGCGGCAATATCTACGCTGTGGTCTCGCCCGAAAACTTGCGCGAGGCCGGGATTGCTTTGCCGGCCAGCGCCACCGAGTGCGCCGCATCTCGGCAACACTGGAGCGAAGCCGCCATCGCTCTGTGCTGCGATTGGCCCGACGGCCAGCGCCCGGCGAACAGCAAACCCCACCGCAGCGACGGCCTGCTGATCGGCCCGTTTCAGGCATCTGCGCCGTTCGATGTACTGATCGTCAACACCGACGGCAGCCTCGCCGAGCGCAGCGGTAACGGCCTGACGATTTTTTCTCAGGCATTGACCGAGCAAGGCTTGATGGCGGAGCAGGGCGCAGTGTTGCGCGTTCATCATGACAAGGGCGAAGCGCTGGGAACCGCGGTGACACCGGCCGAAGTCGAAGGCGTGCGCGGTTTCTGGCTCGACCTCGGTCAGCCTGGCTTCGGCCCGGAGGCTGTGGGTGCGCAGACGGTTGAAAACGCTCAGTTCAACAATCGCGACGTCAGCCATGTCCAGCCCTTGGCGCAACTCAATCCTGACTGGGCACACAGCCAATTCGTCCGTATCGGCAATCCGCACTGTGTAACGCTGCTCGGCGATGCGTCCGCTTTGCCGAGCAACAAACAGATGGGTGAATCACCGCTGAACGAGAGGCTGGCGGCAATTGCCTATGCCATGCCCAACGGTGCCGGTAATCCCTGCCCGGCGGGCGTCAATCTGCAATGGGCCGTGCTGGTGTCGCCGCAGCAAATCCTCGCCCGGGTATTCGAACGTGGTGAAGGACCAACCGCGTCATCCGGCACCAGCGCCAGTGCGGTCGCGTGTGCCGCGTGGCGGGTGGGTTGGGTCGAGGCGGGAGAAGTGCAGGTGGTCATGCCGGGTGGCACCGCACCGGTTTTGCTTGAGGTCTCGGGAAGGGAGTTGCTGCGCGTCAGATTGTTTGGCACGGCGCGGTTGATGGATTGACTCGGTTGACGCCATCGCTGGCAAGCCAGGCTCCCACAGGTTTTGCATGAGGGCCCAATCATGTGCTCAACACAAAACCTGTGGAAGCCTGGCTTGCCCGCGATGAGGCCATCAGCCCCAGCGCAATCTCAGCTGAACTCCACCACCGGCATCTGCCGCTTCATCAACACCTTGCCGCCGCGAATCGAATACAGCGGCAGGCCTTGGCTGCGGATCACTTCGTAGTCGCTGTCCGCCGAGAGAATCAGCAGGTTCGCCGGGCGACCCTGTTCCAGTCCGTAGCGCTCGCCCAGGTGCATGGCTTTGGCGCTGTTGTCGGTGACCAGATCCAGCGCGCTTTGCAGGTTGCGATAACCGAGCATGTGGCAGATATGCAGACCGGCTTCGAGCACGCGCAGGATGTTGCCGTTACCCAGCGGATACCACGGGTCGACGATCGAATCCTGACCGAAACACACGTTCATGCCGGCTTCGAGCAGTTCGTTGACGCGGGTCACGCCTCGGCGTTTCGGGAAGTTGTCGAAACGTCCTTGCAGATGAATGCTTTCGGTCGGGCAGGAGACAAAACTGATCCCGGAATGGCCGAGCAGGCGGAACAGTTTGGCGCAGTAGGCGTTGTCATAAGAGCCCATCGCCGTGGTGTGGCTGGCGGTGACGCGGGCGCCCATGTCGCGGCTGCGCGCTTCTTCGGCAAGCACTTCGAGGAAACGTGAATGCGGATCGTCGGTCTCGTCGCAATGCACATCGACCAGGCAGCCGGTGCGCTCGGCCAGGTCCATCAGAAACTTCACCGAGCTGACGCCCTGATCGCGGGTGTATTCGAAATGCGGAATGCCGCCGACCACGTCAGCGCCCATGCGGATCGCTTCTTCCATCAGCTCACGCCCGTTACGGAATGACTCGATGCCTTCCTGCGGGAACGCGACAATCTGCAGGTCGATCAGGTGACGGCTTTCCTCGCGCACTTCGAGCATGGCTTTGAGCGCGGTGAGTTGCGGGTCGGTGACATCGACGTGGGTGCGCACGTGCTGAATGCCGTGGGCGGCCAGCGCCTGAATGGTCTTCTTGGCACGGGTCTTGGTGTCTTCTTCGGTGATGGTGACCTTGCGCTCGCCCCAGCATTCGATGCCCTCGAACAACGTACCGCTCATGTTCCAGCGCGGCTCGCCAGCGGTGAGGGTGGCGTCGAGGTGGATGTGCGGCTCGACGAAGGGCGGCACCACCAGATTGCCGCCGGCATCGAGGTCATCCGGGCCGAGGGTCGGCGCTTCGGTCTGACGGGCGATGCTGTGGATCAGGCCGTCTTCAAGGTGCAATTCGTGCAGGCCTTCCTGGTTGCGCAGGCGGGCGTTGATGATGTGCATCAGGCAAATCCTTTTATAGGTCTTGTAGTGGTGCGCTGACGCGACGGGCGCCGAGCATACCGGTGACGATGACATACGTTAGCGCGGCAGCGGCGATCCCTACCAGCGGCGCGACCCAGGGCGAACTGAACGCAGCGACGGTGCCCACCCCGTAGGCCCCGAGTCCCGGCCAGTTGAACGCCGGCAACCGTGCGTCGGCCAGACGCGGATAGTGCCCGCGCCAGCGGTAGAAGAAGTCAGCCATGATCACCCCGCCAATCGGCGGAATCACCGTGCCGAGCAGGATGAGATACGGCACCAGCATGTCGTACATGCCGAGCAGGGCGAGCAGGGTGCCGATCACCGCGCCGCCCAGGGTCACAGTCTTGCGCCGACCGGTCCGCAGCAGGTTGCAGCCGGCCACGGCGAAGTTGTAGATGGTGTTGTCCTGCGTACTCCAGATGTTCAGCAACAGCATGGCCATCGCGGCCATGGCGAAGCCCTGCAACAGCAGCACTTCAACCACATCCGGCTGTTGATAGACGATCGCGCCATACGCGCCGATCAGCACCATCAGGCCGTTGCCGATGAAAAAACCGATCAGGCTGGCCAGCACTGCCACTTTTGCCGAGCGCGAAAATCGCGTCCAGTTGGTGGCTTGGGTCGCGCCGCTGACGAAGGTGCCGAAGACCAGGGTGATCGCCGTCGACCAGTCCAGCGAACCGCTCGGCACAACGCTGAGCAAGCCTTCGAAACCGCCGACTTTCACGGTCGCTGCCCACATCGACAGCATCAGCAGCAACATCATCGCCGGCACCGCGATGTACGAGAGAATCTCCAGTCCGCGATAACCGATGTACGCCGTAGCGCAGAAACCCAGACCGAACAGCACCATCAGGACCAGCACGGTGGTTTCATCGAGATTGAAATACTTGCCGATCACCACCGCTGCCGTCGCCGTGCCCCAGGCGTACCAGCCAATCTGGGTGAAGCCGAGAATCAGATCGCTGAGCTTGCTGCCGACTTCGCCAAAACAGAAACGGCCCATCAGCACCGAATTGAGGCCGCTCTTGAAGGCGATGTAACCCAGCCCTGCGGCGTAAAGGCCCAGCAGCAGATTGCCAACAATGATCACCGCCATCATCTCGGCGAAACCGAACGCGACGCCGAGCTTGCCGCCGGCAAACATGGTCGCAGTGAAAAACGTGAAGCCCAGTAACACCATCGCCGTCGAGGCCAGGCCTTTGCGCGCGTGCATGGGGACTTCACTGAGCGGGTAATCGTTGCCGGAGGCGTTCTGCGTCATGGGGCAGTCCTTGCTGGAAGGGGAAGACGCAGAAGGGTTGCAGCGGTCGTGCCAAGCGGGGCAAGTGACCGAATGTGGAGACGCGACTGGGGTTTTCAGCGCGAAAGCAGTGCACTGAATGCACCAGGAGCCCAATGTGGGAGCGAGCCGTCGTGGGGCTGTCCTCTCTGATCGTTCCCACGCTCTGCGTGGGAATGCAGCCCAGGACGCTCCGCGTCCCATTCCAAAGCCGAACGCGGATCGTCCGTTGAGGCATTCCCACGCAGAGCGTGGGAACGATCGGTGTCAGGGGGAATAATGTTGGGTCAGAAGAAACGCATGAGGGCAGCGGCGATGGCTTTGGCAGGAGATCTTTGTTGCTATTCGCCGCGATAGATGCAGCCGCTGGTGCACGTCTCATGAATGCGGATCGCGCTGAGTTCCGGCAGCAATGGCTTTATCTCATTCCAGATGAATTTGGCCAGCACTTCGCTGGTCGGGTTTTCCAGGCCGGGAATGTCGTTCAGGTAGTTGTGGTCGAGGCGCTCATACAGCGGCTTGAAAATCGCTTTGATCTCGGAGAAATCGCGAATCCAGCCAGTGTGCGGATCGAGGTCGCCGCTCAGGTGCAGCGCGACCTTGAACGAGTGACCGTGCAGGCGTCCGCACTTGTGGCCGTCCGGGACGTGCGGCAGGCGGTGGGCGGATTCGAAAGTAAACTCTTTGAAGATTTCCACGGTATTTTCGGCTCTGTTCAGATGGCGTTCGCCGCAGCGATTCGGGCAGGCGGCGAGTTTATCAGCTTGTCTTTGGCCGTGCTGACTAAAGGGTCAGCAAGCGCTCGGCGAGGCGACCGTTGGCCGTCAGTTCGAGAAATTCGTCGCCCAGTCGGCGGCTCTCGTCCATCGCCGTATGCCAGTATTTCTGCCGGCTCGGCGCATCGCCCATAAAGCGTTTGAAGTCGTTACGGTCGGGCAGTTTGCCGTAGGGCAGGCGCGCCAGATATTCCTTCGACGGCGCGACCAGCAGCACATCTTGCAGACGCTGCACCGAAGCGCGGCGCCATGGCAGGGTCTTGTCGAACCAGCCGGGAATCACTCGATCGGTGAAGTGCGGATAGAGCACGATACCGTCGCCGCTGTAGGGCAGGTCGAGGTGGTAGTCGAGCAAACCGCCGTCACGGAACGTACCCGCGCCGGCGCCGGGCAAGTCGCGTACGCCTTCCATGACCATCGGGATCGATCCGGAAGCGAGCAGGGCCTGGCGCAGGTTGCCGGTGTTGAGGGCAACGAAGCGCGAGGGGAAATCGGTCAAGGCATCAAGCGGCGGCGCCAGGCGCGGATCGTGGATGATCAGCCGCTCGAAGTGCCGCGACAGCCGTGCACGACCGCGCAGGTTGTCGGCGATCACTGAACCCAGTGCCAGACCGAGGCGCCCGCGATGGTCTTCAGCGAGGCGGCCCTGGCTTTTCACCACCATGATGTTCAAGCGGTAATCGGCGTTCTCGATGATGCTCGCATCGCGGCCGTCGAGCAGATCATTGAGCATGCGCTGCGAGCTCTGGCTGATCTCGGCCATGCTCACGCCTTTGTTGAAATGCTGCTCGGCGTAGAGCTGGCCGAGGCGGCGAATGCCCTCGGCGGCGTCCGGCAGGCAGGCGCTGGCGAAGCGCCAGGAACCCACCGAGGCGCCGATCAGCGAACGCTCACGCGGCGCACTCGGCAGCCACTCGCCGAACAACGCCAGATCGAGCCCCTGAATTCCCAACGCCTTCGGCCCACCGGCCGCACCGGGCAGGGTGCCGACGTCTGCGGCGTGCAATCCCTGCGCACGAATCCGCGCCATGGCCCGTGGGCCGGCCTTGAGGGTGAGGGCGGGAAACTTGATGTGGATGGCGGTCATACCGGTCTCGATCGTTAGCAAGCTGGGAATTATAAGCACACCGCCGAATCCTGTGGGAGGGCCCGCGACGACGGCGTACAGATCGTTCCCGCGCTCTGCGTGGGAATGCAACCGGGGACGCTCTGCGTCCCATGGGAACGCGGAGCGTCCCTTGAGGCATTCCCACGCGGAGCGTGGGAACGATCGGACTGAGGGGCACAATGATGGCCATTCAGTTTCAGTTAAGTTGATCCCGCTATGGTGCCCACCGTAAGCAACATATAAGAATTCGGAGACACCCATGAAAACCCTGACTGCCCTGACCACTGCCTCGATCCTCGGCCTTGGCGCCAACACTGCGCTGGCGCGCGATCTCGGGCCTGACGAGGCGCTTCGTTTGCGCGACGCTGGTACTATCGTCTCCTTCGAGAAGCTCAACGCCATCGCCCTGGAAAAACACCCCGGTTCGGAAATCACCGAAACCGAGCTGGAGGAAGAGTACGGCAAGTTCATTTACCAGATCGAACTGCGCGACCCGAAAGGGCTGAAGTGGGATCTGGAGTTGAACGCGGTCGATGGTGAAGTGCTCAGGGATCATCAGGATACGTAATGAAGCTGAATAGTCGCGCCACCCGCCTGACGGCGCTGGCGCTGGTGTTGTTGTGCAGTACGGCCATGGCTCGCGACCTCGATCAGGACGAGGCGCTGGCCCTGCGTCGCGATGGCGTGATCCTGCCGCTGGAGCAAGTGCTGCAGCAGGCCATGGATCGCTACCCCGGCGCCAAACTACTGGAAGTCGAGCTGGAAGAAAAACACGACGTGTACATTTACGAAGTCGAATTGCTGACGGTCGAAGGCGTGGCGCGCGAACTGCACCTGAAGGCCGATACCGGCGAGTTAGTCAAAGACAAGGAAGATTGATCGATGCGTTTGCTTCTGGTGGAAGACCACGTACCGTTGGCCGACGAATTGCTCGCCGGCCTGCAACGCCAAGGCTACGCGGTGGATTGGCTGGCCGATGGCCGCGATGCGGTGTATCAGGGCAGCAGCGAGCCCTATGACCTGATCATCCTCGACCTCGGCCTGCCCGGCGTGCCGGGGCTGGACGTGCTGGCGCAGTGGCGCGCCGCCGGTCTGGCGATTCCGGTGCTGATCCTCACCGCGCGTGATTCCTGGGCCGAGCGTATCGAAGGTCTGAAAGCCGGCGCTGACGATTACCTGACCAAGCCGTTCCATCCGGAAGAGCTGTACCTGCGTATTCAGTCACTGTTGCGTCGCTCCAAGGGCCAGGCCAACCAGCCGACCCTGCAAGCCGCCGGCCTGCTTCTGGACGAAGGCCGTCAGTGCGTGGTTCGCGACGGCGCCGACATCCAGCTGACCGCCGCTGAATTCCGTCTTCTGCGCTATTTCATGCTGCACCCGGAACAGATCCTCTCGAAAAGCCACCTCGCCGAACACCTCTACGACGGTGAGACCGAGCGTGACTCCAACGTCCTCGAAGTCCACGTCAATCACCTGCGGCGCAAGCTCGGCAAAAGCGTGATCGAAACCCGTCGCGGCCAGGGTTACCTGTTCGGCGGGCAAGCTTCATGAGATCAATCCAGCGCCGTTTGAGCCTGGGTTTGATCAGTGTGATGGTGATCGTCGGTCTGGTACTGGCGCAAACCAGCCTGTGGTTGTTCGAAGTCGGTTTGCAGCGCTACCTCGAAGCCGGCCTGCGCAACGACAGCGAGAGCCTGCTGGTAGCGCTGGTGCGCGGCCCGCAAGGTCTGCAACTGGATGAGCGGCATCTGTCGCCGGCCTATCAGCGGCCGTTTTCCGGGCATTACTTTCGCATCGATTTTTCCGACAGCCACTGGCGTTCGCGCTCGCTGTGGGATCAGGAACTGCCGCTGCTGCAACACCCGGGGCTGCACAGCAACCTGCAACTGGGCCCGGGCGGGCAACGCTTGCTGATATTGCGCTCGGACTATCGGCGCCTCGGTCAGTCGATCTCGATCAGCGTCGCCCAGGATTACACGCCGGTCAGCGACAGCTTCCAGCGCATGCGCCAGATCGGCCTCGGCCTGGGGCTGGCGGCGTTGCTGTTGATCCTGTTCCTGCAACGCCTGACCGTGCGCCGCGCGCTGAAACCGCTGGAGCGCGCGCGCGAGCAGATCGCTCAGTTGCAACAGGGCCAGCGCTCGCAACTCGACGATCAGGTGCCGGTGGAACTGGAACCGCTGGTGGCGCAGATCAACCATTTGCTCGCCCACACCGAAGACAGCCTCAAGCGCTCGCGCAACGCCTTGGGCAACCTCGGCCACGCGCTGAAAACCCCGTTGGCGGTGCTGCTCAGCCTGGCCTCCAGCGACAAGCTCGATGACCATCCCGAGCTGCGCAGGATTCTCAAGGAACAACTGGAGCAGGTGCAGCAGCGCCTCAATCGCGAACTCAATCGCGCGCGGTTATCCGGGGATGCGCTGCCCGGTGCGTTGTTCGATTGCGATGCCGAGTTGCCGGGGTTGCTGGCGACGCTGAACATGATTCACGGCGAGCATCTGGCCTTGAGTTACGTCGCACCGCCGGGCTTGCAACTGCCGTGGGACCGCGAGGATTTGCTCGAACTGCTCGGCAACCTGCTCGACAACGCCTGCAAATGGGCCGATGCCGAGGTGCGCTTGAGTGTGATCGAAATGTCTGACGGCTTTGCCCTGAGCGTGGAAGATGACGGCCCGGGGATTCCCGAAGAGCAGCGGTCTCAGGTGTTCAGCCGTGGCACGCGGCTGGATGAGCAGACCCACGGGCATGGGCTCGGCCTTGGGATCGTGCGGGATATCGTCGATACGTGGGGTGGCTTGCTGGTGCTGGGCGAAAGCGAGTGGGGCGGGTTGAAAGTGGTGATTGAACTGCCTCGGCGGTGAGCCCTTGAAAAGCCCTCACCCTAACCCTCTCCCAGAGGGAGAGGGGACTGATTGTGTTGTTCTTGAGAGATGCACCCACTTGAAATCCGAGTCGAACTCAGGACTTGGATGGCATGAAGATCGGCTCCCTTTCCCCCTCGCCCCCCTTGGGGGGAGAGGGCTGGGGTGAGGGGGGATTGGAACTGACACCCCGCACTTGTGCATCAAACGCGAAACTGATCCATCAACCGCTGTTGCTGATTCGCCAGGCTGTTGAGCGACTGGCTGACTCGCGCCGATTCATTCGCCTGCCCGGACAGCGATTCGGTCACATCGCGAATCGTCGCCACGTTGTTGTTGATCTCCTCAGCCACCGCGCTCTGCTCTTCGGCAGCACTGGCGATTTGCAGGTTCATGTCGCTGATCACCGTCACCGCATCGCCGATCTGCCGCAGCGCCGTCACCGCCTGTCCCACCTGCTCAACGCTGCCCTGGGCCTGACGATGGCTGTTGCCCATCGAACCGACCACTTCCTGCGTGCCGTTCTGCAATTGCTCGATGACCTGGCGGGTTTCCTCCACCGACTCCTGAGTGCGGCGCGCAAGGTTGCGAACTTCGTCGGCGACCACGGCAAAACCGCGTCCGGCCTCACCGGCGCGGGCGGCTTCGATGGCGGCGTTGAGAGCGAGCAGGTTGGTCTGCTCGGCGATGGCGCGGATGGTTTCCAGCACCGTGCCGATCTTCTCACTGTTGGCGGCCAGGCCTTCGACCTGAACCATCGCTGCGCTCATGTCAGCGGCGAGGGTGTCGATGCTTGCGGTGGTGCGGTCGATCACGGTCAGGCCCTGACGGGTGGCGCGGTCGGCGTCCTTGGCAGCTTCGGCGGCCTGCGCAGCACTGCGCGCAACGTCCTGGGCAGTGGCGCTCATTTCGTGGGACGCGGTGGCGACCTGATCGACCTGACGGTATTGCTGCTCCATGCCGGCGCTGGTCTGGGTGGCGATGGCTGAGGACTGGTCGGCAGTGTTGCGCGCGTCCTGCACCGAGCGTTTCACTTCGGCGATGATCGGCTGCAACTTGTCGAGGAACTTGTTGAACCAACCGGCCAATTGGCCCAGTTCGTCCTGCTTGTCATAGGCCAGACGCCGGGTCAGGTCGCCTTCGCCGCTGGCGATGTCTTCAAGCATGTGCGCCACACCGAGAATCGGCTTGGTCACGCTGCGCGCCATCAGCCACACCAGCAGCAGGCCGATCAGCGCGGCGAGCAGGCCGAGGCTCAGTTCGATCAGTGTGCCCGAGGTATTGCTCGCATCCAGTTGCTGTTTGAGCGCTTCGGCGCGGCTGACCAGGACTTGCTCCGGCACATCGAGCAACACGCCCCATGCCGGTCCGTCGGGAATCGGCTGGAACGGCGACAGCACTTTCAACTGGCCATTGCTGTGCAGGCTGCTCACGCCAGTGCTCTCGGCGAGCAAGCGCAGCAACTCGCTGCCGCTGGCCTGATCCACCGCATCCAGACGCTGGCTGAGTTTGCCGGCATCCGGGCTGTAACCGGCGAGCAGGCCGGCGGGGCTGACGATACTGACGGCGGTCTGACCGTCATAAAGTTTGCGGCTGGCGTTCTGGCTGATCGCTTGCAGGCTGTTGAGATTGATGTCGACCGACAGCGAGGCGATGACTTTGCCGTTGACCTGCAGCGGGAAGACGATACTGGTCATCAGCACTTTGTGGCCGTCGATGACATAGAAGTACGGCTCGATCACGCACGGTTTGAGCGTGGTGCGCGGGCAGGTGAACCAGGCGTTGGCGGCCTGACCGCTGGGGCCGGTGCTGGTGTCGCTCATGTCGCTTTCCGGCAGCGCCATCGAGGTGACTTTGCCCGGGGTCGGCTGCGACCAGTACAGGGCGAAACGGCCCTTGTCGTTGCTGCCCAGTTCAGCCTGATCGGCGAACAGTTCGTCCTTGCCGTCCAGCGCGTTGGCTTCGAACACCAGCGACAGGCCGAGCAGGTCCGGGTTGGCTTGCAGCGCGGATTTGACCTGACGGGTCATGTCCTCGCGCAGGTCGAAGGCATCGAGAAAACGCTTCTCGGCCTGCTCACGCAAAAACAGTACCTGCCGCGAGAAGCCGTGGCCGTACTGATAGGCGTCCATGAACTGCTGACGAATGCCGGCGGCCTGCACTTCGCCTTGCGACTCGATCCGCGCCTGCGCCGATTCGGTGAGCATCTCCATGCTCGAGGCCTTGACCAGCGCCGAGCTGTGTTCCATGCGATACAGCGAAAGACCGACCAACAGGGTCACGATACCGGCCAGGCAGAGGCCGGCGAGCAGGGTGATTTTCCACTGGATGGAAAGTTGTCTGAGCGACATGGAAAACATCCTTATCCGATAAATATCTGAGACTTTGCACTGTAGCGGCCGCGTTTCGGCTTTCTTTATGCCGTGAGCGCAATATGACCGATTGCCGCATGCGGGGCCTGTGGTCCTGCAGTCCTGCAGTCCTGTAGTCCTGTAGTCCTGTGGTCCTGTGGCGAGGGGATTTATCCCCGTTCGGCTGCGAAGCAGTCGTGACATTTGCGTATAGGGTTATGATCGTTCCCACGCGCAGCAAAGGAATGCCTCAACGGACGCTCCGCGTTCGGCTCTGGAAGGGACGCGGAGCGTCCCGGGCTGCATTCCCACGCAGAGCGTGGGAACGATCAATCCCCTCGCCACGGGGCTTTGACACCGCCGCCACTCTGCGGCACAGTGCGCGCCCTCTAACAAGACCCTCTGTACACCTCCGCCGGCCAACCCCGGGCGGACTCATCCTGTCTGGCGGTGTGTTTTCACCCGCAGTGTTTTTTGAGGTAGTGAAATGAATGCAGTCATAGCAGCCGTCGGCGTCATGCTGATCCTCAGCCTGTCGCGCGTGCATGTGGTGATCGCGCTGATCGTCGGGGCGCTGGTCGGTGGCCTGACCGGCGGTCTGGGCATCGACGCAACACTCAAGGCGTTCAACAGCGGCCTGGGCGGCGGCGCGACCGTGGCGTTGTCCTACGCCTTGCTCGGCGCGTTCGCCGTAGCGATTGCCAAATCCGGTCTGGCCCATGCGCTGGCCGATAAGGCCCTGGCCATGGTGGATCGGCAGCACGCAACCGGCGGCGGTAACGTCAAATGGCTGCTGATCGGGCTGCTGTGGGTGGTGGCGATTGCTTCGCAGAACATCCTGCCGATCCACATCGCATTCATTCCGCTGCTGGTGCCGCCACTTCTATATGTACTGACCAAGCTGCAACTCGATCGCCGTCTGATCGCCTGTGTCATGACCTTCGGCCTGATCACCCCGTACATGTTCCTGCCGGTGGGCTTCGGCAACATCTTCCTCAACGAAATCCTGCTCGCCAACGTCGCCCGCAGCGGCGTCGACATCAGCGGCATCAATGTCACCCACGCCATGGGCATTCCGGCGCTGGGCATGGTCTTCGGCCTGGCGATGGCGTTCATCAGCTACCGCAAGAAGCGCGTGTATGACCTGGCGAAGATCGAACAGGTCGAGCAGACGGCGGTGCACTACAACCCGCTGAGCCTGATGATCGCCGGTGTGGCCATTGCTTCGGCATTCGTGGTGCAGTTGCTCTTGGACTCGATGATTATCGGCGCTCTGGTCGGGTTTCTGATTTTCTCGGTGTCGGGCATCGTCAAATGGCGCGAGACCGATGATCTGTTCACCGAAGGCATGAAGATGATGGCGATGATCGGCTTCATCATGATCGCCGCCTCAGGTTTTGCCGAAGTGATGAAGGCCACCGGGCAGGTGCAGACGCTGGTCGAATCGTCGGCAGCCTGGATCAATCACAGCAGAGGCGTCGGGGCTTTGTTGATGCTGCTGGTGGGCTTGCTGGTGACCATGGGCATCGGTTCGTCGTTTTCCACCGTGCCGATTCTCGCAGCGATTTTCGTGCCGTTGTGCGTGCAACTGGGCTTCAGCCCGATCGCCATCGTCTGCATCGTTGGCACTGCCGGTGCGCTGGGCGATGCCGGTTCGCCGGCCTCGGACTCGACCCTCGGCCCGACCTCCGGCCTGAACATCGACGGCCAGCATCACCACATCTGGGACACCGTCGTACCGACCTTCCTGCACTACAACCTGCCGCTGCTGGTGTTTGGCTGGGTGGCGGCGATGGTTCTGTAAGAATCCACAACTGCCCCATGTGGGAGCGAGCCTGCTCGCGAAGGCGTCGTGTCAGTCGACACACAGGTTGCTGAGCCAACGCTTTCGCGAGCAGGCTCGCTCCCACAGGGGGGCGGCGATGTTTCAAGACTCAACTTTTGCTCCGGCGTGCCGTTAAAGCCTTTAACCACGCCAACAAAATCAAAAGAGTGAGTCCCCCGATGCGCCTGAGTCTCAAGGCTAAAGTCCTGTCCCTTGCCGTTCTGCCGGTGCTGCTCTTTGCGCTGGTCATCAGCGTGACCACGCTGTTCATCCTCCAGGAACAGGCGCGCAAGGAGGTCGAACAGACCCGCGAGCGGCTGCTCAGCGACGCCAAGGCCACCCTGCAAAGTTACGTCGCCGTGGCCATGACCACGATCAAACCGCTGTACGACGCCGCCGCACCGGGCGACGACGCGGCGCGGGCGCAGGCGATCAAATTGCTTTCGGGCATCCGCTACGGCAAGGACGGCTACTTCTTCGGCTACGACTCCGAGACCGTGCGCCTGTTCAAGGCCAACGACCCCGACGGCGTGGGCAAAAGCTTCAAGGACAACCGCGATCCGAACGGCGTCTACGTCAACCTCGGCCTGGTCAAAGTGGCCAAGGACGGCACTCACTATCTGCAATACAGCTCGCCGCTGCCGGGCAACGCCAAGGTGCTGGTGCCGAAACTCGGCTACACCGAATACCTGCCGAAGTGGGACATGGCGGTCGGTACTTCGGTGAACCTCGACGGCATCGAAGCACAAGTGGCGCAGGTCGAGGCGCAAGTGCAGGAGCGCGTGCAAGGCGTGGTGCTGAGCATTGTCGGCGTCGCGGTGCTGGTGCTGCTGGTGATCGCGGCAGCGGGCATGCTGCTGGCCAACACCATTCTGCGTCCGCTGACCCTGATGAAAGCCAACCTCGACGACATCGCGGCGGGCGAGGGCGACCTGACCCGGCGCCTGAACATCACCAGCCAGGACGAACTTGGCGAACTGGCCGGCTCGTTCAACCGTTTCGTCGACAAGATCCATGGCCTGGTGCGGCAGATCACCGAGATGACCACGCAACTCACCGGGCTGGTCACCCAGGTCTCGGAACAGGCGCAGCGTTCCGATCAGGCTATGGAGCGTCAGCGCCACGAAACCGATCAGGTCGCCACGGCGATCAACGAAATGTCCGCCGCCGCCCAGGAAGTCGCCAAGAGCGCGCAAAACGCCGCCGTCGCCGCTCAGCAGACCGACGAAGAAGGCCAGAGCGCCAAGCGTGTGGTGGCGGGCAGCATCAAACAGATTCATGCGCTGGTCGACGACATCCGCAACAGCGGCGTGTCGCTGGACAGCTTGCAGCAGGACGTCAGTTCGATTGTCGGCGTGCTTGGGGTGATTCGTTCGATTGCCGAACAGACCAACCTGCTGGCGCTCAATGCCGCGATCGAAGCGGCACGTGCCGGTGAGGCCGGGCGTGGCTTTGCGGTGGTCGCCGACGAAGTGCGCGCGCTGGCCAGCCGCACGCAGATCAGCACCCAGGAAATCCAGGGCATGATCGACCGCTTGCAAGCGGGCACGCAGCAGGCGGTCGAAGCGATGCGGCGTTCCAGCGAGGCCGGCGACGGTACTTCGCAGCAAGCCAATCAGGCCGGTGCATCGCTGGATGCCATGGCGCAGTTGATCGCGACGATCAACTCGATGAACGCGCAGATCGCCAGCGCAGCGGAAGAGCAGACGGCGGTGGCCGAAGAGATCAACCGCAGCGTGCATCAGATTGCCGTGGCGGTGGACAGCGTCGCCGATGAAACGCAACTGGGCGCGCAGACGTCGCGCAGTCTGGCGGAGCTGGGACAGCGGTTGGGCAAGCTGGTCGGGCAGTTCCGTATCTGACGCGTCCGCAATCCCCTGTAGGAGCTGCCGAAGGCTGCGATCTTTTGATCTGCTTGTGAAAGATCAACAGACCAAGATCAAAAGATCGCAGCCTTCGGC
>NZ_JASCPT010000137.1:0-14605 GCF_029959775.1 Pseudomonas sp. PS01270
GAAACAGGCTGGTCTGGCTGCGGGACTGTCCCTGGATGTAGGCCATAACGAAAAATGCTCCGTATCTTTCGATACGGAGCATTTTCTTTGAGCGCTGCGCAGATTGCTAGGTTTTCACACAGTCTGCACGTGGCCGGTTTTTTTATGCGCGGGATTTGTTCGTCGAGGATCAGTCGTCGAAGTCTTCCCAGCCGCCCATCTGCTTCCAGCGATTGACGATGCCGCAGAACAGCTCAGCGGTCTTTTCGGTGTCGTAACGCGCCGAGTGCGCTTCACGCCCGTCGAAATCGATGCCGGCGGCCTGACAGGCTTTCGCCAGCACGGTCTGACCATACGCCAGACCCGCCAGGGTCGCGGTGTCGAAACTGGAGAACGGGTGGAACGGGTTGCGCTTCATGTCCAGACGCGCAACTGCGGCGTTGAGGAAGCCCAGGTCGAAACTGCTGTTGTGTCCGACCAGAATTGCCCGCTTGCAGCCGTTGGCTTTGAGCGCCTTGCGGATGCCACGGAAGATGTCGGTCAGCGCGGTTTCTTCGCTGACGGCCATGCGCAGCGGATGATCGAGCTTGATCCCGGTGAACTCCAGCGCTGCCGCTTCAACGTTCGCACCTTCGAATGGCTCGACGCGGAAGAAGTAGGTGTGATCCGGGTACACGAAACCCTTTTCATCCATGGCGATGGTGGTCGCGGCAATCTCCAGCAGGGCGTCGGTGGCTGCGTTGAAGCCACCGGTTTCTACGTCGACGACAACCGGCAGGTAGCCGCGAAAACGTGCTGCCATCGGGTGACGGGAACCGCCGCCGCCACCTTGACCGTCCAGCTCATCGTCGAAATTGTCTTCACTCACGCGTGTTCCTCCAGCAGGCGCCAGCGCAGTTTTTCACCGGCGCGCAGCGGGATAACGGTCAGCTCGCCAAATGGCAGGCTGGTCGGGGCGGTCCATTCTTCACGGACCAGGGTGATGCGATCGGTGTTTGCCGGCAGGCCGTAGAAACGCGGGCCGTTGAGGCTGGCGAAGGCTTCGAGCTTGTCCAGCGCGTTACGCTGTTCGAACGCTTCGGCATACATCTCGATGGCGGCGTAAGCGGTATAGCAACCGGCGCAACCGCAGGCGGCCTCCTTGGCGTGCTGGGCGTGGGGCGCCGAGTCGGTGCCGAGGAAGAACTTGGCGCTGCCACTGGTGGCGGCGTCGAGCAAGGCTTCCTGATGGGTGTTGCGCTTGAGGATCGGCAGGCAGTAGAAGTGCGGCCGAATCCCACCGACCAGCATGTGGTTGCGGTTGTACAGCAGGTGATGCGCGGTGATGGTCGCGCCGACGTTGGCCGAAGCCTCGTTGACGAACTGCACGGCGTCGCCAGTGGTGATGTGTTCGAACACCACTTTCAGTGTCGGGAAACGCTCGACCACGCGGCGCATGTGCTCGTCGATGAAAATCTTTTCGCGGTCGAATACATCGACGTCGCCACGGGTGACTTCACCGTGGATCAACAGCGGCATGCCGACTTCGGCCATGGCTTCCAGCGCCGGGAAGATCTTGTCGATGCTGGTCACGCCGGAATCGGAGTTGGTGGTCGCGCCGGCCGGGTACAGCTTGGCGGCGTAGACGAAACCGCTGGCCTTGGCCTGACGAATTTCTTCCGGTTGGGTGCGGTCGGTGAGGTACAGCACCATCAACGGCTCGAACTGACTGCCGGCCGGGCGGGCAGCGAGAATGCGCTGACGATAGCCGTCGGCTTCAGCGGCGTTGCGCACCGGCGGTACCAGGTTCGGCATGATGATCGCGCGCCCGAAGGTGCGGGCCACATCGGCAACGGTATTGGTCAACACGGCACCATCGCGAAGATGAATGTGCCAGTCGTCGGGACGCAGCAGGGTCAGGCGGTCGGACATGAGGGGATTCCAGGCGGGTCAAACTGAGGCGAATGCTACCGGAAAAGACTCTTGCAGGCACCCGCTATCAAGTTTTGCCACAAGCGTCCGATATCCCGGAGGTATGCCGTAAACATTGTGTGAATCGGTGTTTGTGTTTCACAAGCCAATGGAGCCTCCCGTGCGCCAGCGTTATTTAGCCCTGCTCAGTGTGTTTGCCAGCCTTCCCGCGATGGCGCTGACTTACCAGACCCGTCTGGAGAACATTGAGTGGACGGTCGCCGGCGACCAGTTCGAATGCCGCCTGACCCAGCCGATCACCGATTTCGGCTCGGGCGAGTTCGTGCGCAAGGCCGGTGAGCAGGCGATCTTTCGCCTGAACGCCTACAACGCCATGCTCGGCGGCGGTTCGGCGACTTTGCTCGCTGCCGCTGCACCGTGGCAGCCAGGGCGTGGCGACATCAATCTGGGCTCTGTGCGTCTGGGCAGCGGCAATGTGTTGTTCAACAGCTCGCAATCTCAGGCCGGGGGATTGATCAGCGGTCTGCTGGACGGTCGCAGCCCGGTGGTACGCCGTGCGTCTGGCGATGGCCGCGTCTCCGAAGTGCGTTTGTTGCCGGTGAAATTCAGCAAGGCGTTCAACGACTATCAAGGCTGCGTGGCGAAATTGCTGCCGCAGAATTTCGACCAGATCAAGCAGTCGCAGATCGGCTTCCCCGGCGAAGGCGTCGAGCTGGACCCGGCTGCCAAGGCCAAGCTGCAAGTGATGCTCGAATACATGAAGGCCGACCCGACGGTGAACCACATTGACCTCGACGGTCATTCCGACAACAGCGGCAATCGCCTGACCAACCGCGAATTGTCGCGCCGCCGCGCGCTGGCGGTGGTGGATTTCTTCAAGGCCAACGGCATTCAGGAATCGCAGATCACCGTGCGTTTCCACGGCGAGCAGTATCCGATCGTGCCCAACACCAGCAAAGCCAATCGTGCGAAGAATCGTCGGGTCAACGTGAAACTGTCGCGCGTCGCACCGACTACCGCCCCGACTCCGGCGCCGCAAGCGAGTACGCCGGCCACGGCCGCAGCGACTTCCTGACCCGCCGGTCATCGTCGCGCTCTCGACAGATTCTGTCGCTTTGTCGTCTTAAGCTGTCGCGCCTCTGTAAATTATCGCGTTTGAGCGGTAGACTCCCCGGCTTTCCGTAGAACCCCGTGGAGTGATGGCATGGCGGACGTAAACAAGGTCGTTCTGGCGTATTCCGGCGGCCTGGACACTTCGGTGATCCTCAAGTGGCTGCAGGATACTTATAACTGTGAAGTGGTGACCTTCACCGCTGATCTCGGTCAAGGCGAAGAGGTCGAGCCGGCCCGCGCCAAGGCTCAGGCCATGGGCGTCAAAGAAATCTACATCGACGACCTGCGCGAAGAATTCGTGCGTGATTTCGTGTTCCCGATGTTCCGCGCCAACACCGTTTACGAAGGCGAGTACCTGCTGGGTACTTCCATCGCCCGTCCGCTGATCGCCAAGCGCCTGATCGAAATCGCCAACGAAACCGGCGCCGACGCCATTTCCCACGGCGCCACCGGCAAGGGCAACGACCAGGTGCGCTTCGAACTGGGCGCCTACGCGCTCAAGCCAGGCGTGAAAGTCATCGCCCCTTGGCGCGAGTGGGACCTGCTGTCCCGCGAGAAGCTGATGGACTACGCCGAGAAGCACGCGATCCCGATCGAACGCCACGGCAAGAAAAAATCTCCGTACTCGATGGACGCCAACCTGCTGCACATCTCTTATGAAGGCGGCGTGCTGGAAGACACCTGGACCGAGCACGAAGAAGACATGTGGCGCTGGACCGTCTCCCCGGAGAAGGCTCCCGACACCCCGCAATACCTGGAACTGACCTACCGCAACGGCGACATCGTCGCACTGGACGGCGTCGAAATGACCCCGGCCACCGTACTGGCGACGCTGAACAAGATCGGCGGCGAGCACGGCATCGGTCGTCTCGACATCGTCGAAAACCGTTACGTCGGCATGAAGTCCCGTGGCTGCTACGAGACCCCGGGTGGCACCATCATGCTGCGCGCCCACCGCGCCATCGAATCGATCACTCTGGACCGCGAAGTCGCTCACCTCAAAGACGAGCTGATGCCCAAGTACGCCAGCCTGATCTATACCGGCTACTGGTGGAGCCCTGAGCGTCTGATGCTGCAACAGATGATCGATGCTTCGCAGGTCAACGTGAACGGCGTAGTGCGCTTGAAGCTGTACAAGGGCAACGTCATCGTCACCGGTCGCAAGTCCGACGATTCGCTGTTCGACGCCAACATCGCCACCTTCGAAGAAGATGGCGGCGCTTACAACCAGGCCGATGCGGCGGGCTTCATCAAGCTCAACGCGCTGCGCATGCGCATTGCTGCCAACAAGGGCCGCAAGTTGTTCTGAGTGGCTCAGACCCACGCGCAATAAAAAAAGGCGGCCAGTTCAGGGCCGCCTTTTTTTTCGGAATTTTCATCGGGTTCATCAGGCCGTTTCTCTTGTCTGCCCGCTTGCGGGATGTGCCGCGCCTGTCAGCTGGTTCGCCCCAGCAGGGTAACTGTCTGTGTACACAGGTTGTAAACGACACACAGTGTTGCACCTGAGCTTTTCTTCGCCTGTTTGATCTGTTGCAGCGAAGTATGCGCCAGAGAGTCCGAAACATGATTCGACAGAAAAACCAGCACTCGCGGATTTTTTTTACCGGCGCTCCGAAGAGTGTCGAGAATCGCATCGAACTCCCTGGACGCGTCAACGTCCCGGGCGTCGATGATGTTCAGTTCGCTTATCAGCGGTGACAGTTTGATCGTCTGCACCACGGGGTTCGCTTGGCCATCAATATCGGTTGGTGGGTCAGGCGCGTTGTGAATCCTGCATGGACGCTGAAATCCGCCGCTCCCAGTGATGCTGGACACCACGCAGCTGGTTATCTCGAAAGCGCACGATCCATCGGTTTTTCGCAACGGTACTTTTCGTTCGCTGTCGCGTTCCGAATGTTCAGCCGCCTTCAGGAAATTTTTGTCCTTGCCGAAATCCGAGGGCGAGTAGAGCGAGCGGTGGTTGAAGTTGAGCGTGATAAAAAAAAGAAATAACAAGTAAAACGGAAAGCTGATCAGAAACCAGACATAAATCTCCCGGTCCTTGTTGTCGAGAAACGGCAGCGATACCGCCGCTGAAGTTTCCGAGATAATGGCGAATATCGCTATGACGGTCATTGGGTTAGTGATCTTTTTCGTTATCTTGAGCATGATTCAAGTTCTATGCTGTTTGTTTGAGGTTGAATATTTCTATATATAGCAAAAGCCTTCATTGAAGTTTCAGGCTGTTGTTTCAAGTTTTATAGAAGGGCTGCCGGTGCGTCGAATATGCAGTAGCGGCGGTTCGTTACGTCATATGTCGAATCGGCAGCCGCCAAGAGTGGTCCAGGAAACTTCAAATGGCTCGACTGGAATTCGGACCTGCGTAGGACGTGTGCGCAGTAAACGGAAATTCGCTGTGGTCTTGAAGGACGGGAAGCAGTTGCAATGGATGCGACGGGACCTATTTGTGGGAATTATCCTCAATGCCTGTAGGGAATGTCTCTCGATGCAAATGCGTGTAAAAGTTGCCATGCCTTGAAGCAAGTGACTGGGATATCGTGCGTGTTCTAAAAATTCGAACAGCGAAAACTGGACTTGCCCATGAATAAAGTGCTGATCGTGGATGACCACCCCGTCATTCGACTTGCGGTACGTATGCTGATGGAACGGCATGGCTACGAAGTCATTGCAGAAACGGATAATGGCGTTGATGCACTACAAATTGCTCGTGAACAAATACCGGATCTTGTCATTCTGGATATTGGAATACCCAAACTCGATGGGCTGGAAGTTATTGCTCGCCTGACTTCCACCGCCATGCCGGTGAAAGTGCTGGTGCTGACTTCCCAGGCTCCCGGACATTTTTCAATGCGTTGCATGCAATCGGGTGCAGCGGGTTATGTGTGCAAGCAGCAGGATCTGACCGAACTGCTGAGTGCGATCAAGGCAGTTCTGTCCGGCTATAGCTATTTCCCCAATCAGGCCCTGCACACCGTGCGTACCAGTCTGGGCAATGCGAGTGAGGCGGACATGGTTGATCGTCTGTCCGGGCGGGAAATGATGGTGTTGCAGCAATTGGCGCGCGGCAAGACCAACAAGGAAATCGCAGACGGCATGTTTTTGAGCAACAAGACTGTTAGCACTTACAAGACTCGCCTGTTGCTGAAACTCAATGCGCGGTCTCTGGTTGATCTGATCGAGTTGGCGCAGCGCAACGGCCTGGTTTGAACGATTCGACAGCTGAGACCGTCATGGGCCGATCAAGCTCGGTTGTCGCAGAAAATGAAAAGCCTCCGCTTCGGGAGGCCTTCAGGTATCACAGATCAAAATCGTAATCGGCCAATTGCCTTTGCAGTCGGCGCTCCTCAAGCAGGTTGTCGATTGTGCGACGCTTGCTGAGGTTGGTCTTCGCCACCTCTACCACCGGTTCGACCTCATCGGCCTCGACGGCAATAAAATCTTCTTCTACATCCAGTTGCTCTTTGTCGGTACTCATGAAGTCAACTCCCGGCTAAGACTGCCTTTGGCGCTCCTTATATCGACATTACTGCGGCGGGTAAAAAAGATTTTTTCAATCGATGGATACGAAAAACCGATGACGGCTCAATCGTCAGAAGTTTTGTGTTTGTATTCGCACAAATCTTCGATGCGGCAGCTGCCACAGCGCGGTTTACGCGCCAGGCAAACATAGCGGCCATGCAAAATCAGCCAGTGATGGGAGTCGAGCAGGAATTCTTTCGGTACAAACTTCATCAGCTTCATTTCAACTTCCACCACATTTTTCCCGGGCGCGATGCCGGTGCGATTGCTGACGCGAAAAATGTGCGTGTCGACCGCCATGGTCAATTGACGGAAAGCGGTGTTGAGCACCACGTTGGCGGTCTTGCGCCCGACGCCGGGCAAGGATTCCAGTTCTTCCCGGGTTTGCGGAACTTCACCGCCGTGGCGTTCAACCAGCAAACGGCAGGTTTCGATGACGTTTTTCGCCTTGCTGTTGTACAGGCCAATGGTCTTGATGTACTCCGACAGCCCCTCGACACCCAGTGCATGAATAGCACCGGGTGTATTGGCGACGGGAAAGAGTTTGGCGGTCGCCTTGTTGACGCCGACATCGGTGGACTGCGCCGAAAGAATCACCGCAATCAGCAGCTCGAACGGCGAAGAGTAGGCCAGTTCGGTTTTCGGCTCGGGATTGTCTTCGTGCAGTCGGCGAAATATCTCAAGACGTTTTGCAGCATTCATGGGCGATGCGTTTCCTTGATGACAGAGTTGCGGCGTGTCCACGCCTGACGTACGGCGAGAAGCAGGCCCAGTAAAACGAAAGCGCCGGGGACCAGCGTAAACAGATGCAGCCCATCGGGGAACAAAACCAGACCTTGCCAATGCTCCGAAAGAACTCGGCCAAGGCTGCCATAACCGATGATCTCGCGCAGCCCGCCCACCACCAGCATGAGCGCGCCGAACAAGGCGCAGCGTTTGAAGCTGACAGCGACGGGCTCGCGGAAGGCACCGTGGTATTCAAGCACGACGCAGTGCAAGGCGATCAGCCCTATGTAGAGCTCAGACGTCTGCTGCCATGGCAAAAACCAGCGTTGCGCCACAATATCCGCGCAACTGGTCAACGTCGCAGCAAGTATCAGGCTGGCGAGCAAGGCACGGGTGCCCGTCAGGCGCTCGCGCAGCGGCGACATGCAGACGGCAAATACACCGAGTACCGCGCCGAGCATCAAGGTTATCCCCAGTGCAGCGCTGAGTGTTTGTGTGGCGCCCAATAGCGGCACCAGCATCAATAAACTTACCGTGCGTTTCATGAGCCAGTCCCCAACAGCAGCGCCCGATGCTCATCGAAGTAACGCAGTGCGTCGTGAATCGCGTTGATGGCGGCACGGGAGGTAATGGTCGCGCCAGCGATTTGATCGAACTGCCCCTGATCCTTTTTCAGCGCCCAACCGGCGTCCGTCGGCTCAGTACGGGATTTGCCGAGGAAGGCCTGAAGCCAGGCATTCGGCCATTCACCGATGTAACCACCCAATCCTGGCGTTTCGCGCTGCTCAAGGGTTTTCACGCCTAAAAGTTTGCCGTTAGCATCAATGGCAATCAGCAGTTCCAGAGTACCTGCGTAACCTTCGCTGCGGCTGCGCAACAGCACCGCGACTGTCTGACCGGAGCGGGTCGCTCGATAGCCGCCCGACAGCGTGCTATGGCGCAAAGCAGGCTCGGCGAGCGTCAGCGGTTGCTCCAGCGGCTGATTGTCGTAGAGCGCGGCAGGCATGACATCAAGCAATTTGCGGCTGTCGAGCAAGCGCTGCTCGCTGGCAATCTGCGGTGCATTGCTGCGTTGCAGCACGTATGTCGCACTCAGGCCAACGAGTGCCAGCAGCACCACCGTCGCGACACTCGCTGAGCGGTTCACGCGTTCACCTTCGACTGGCGGCTGGCGGCGAAGCGCTCCAGCGTCGGCACCAGCAGATTCATCAGCAACACTGCAAACGCGACCCCGTCCGGGTAACCACCCCACGTGCGAATCAGATAAGTCAGCAGGCCGACGCCAACACCGAACAGCAGGCGGGCAAGGGCGCTTTTCGCGCCGGACACAGGTTCGGTCACGATAAAAAATGCACCGAGCATGGTCGCGCCACTGAGCAGATGAAACAGCGGCGAACCTTGGGAATCGGACCCCGAGCCGTTCCAGCACAACAGGCTGATGACGAACAGACTGGCGAGCATCCCCACCGGTGCGTGCCAGGAAAAGATCCGCCGCTGCAACAGCCACAGACCGCCGAGCAGAAACGCCAGATTCACCCATTCCACACCGCGCCCGCCGAAGCGGCCGAAGGCCGGGTTGCTGGCGAACAGCTCATCGATGGTCAGGCTTTTATTGATGCGCAGACTGTCCAGTGCCGTGGCCTGCGCCCAGGCGTCCGGTGCTGGAGCCGGGTTGAAAACCTGTTGCAACGCCGAGAGGAAATCGAGGCCATGACCGGGCCAATGGGTCATCGCTTGCGGAAACAGCACCATGCTCAGGGCAAAGCCAAGCATCGCCGGGTTGAACGGATTTCTGCCGACGCCGCCGTACAGGTGCTTGCCGAATAACAAGCCTGAAACGGTCGCGGTGACCGTCAGCCACCAAGGGCAATGAGCCGGCAGCGCAACGGCCAGCAACATTGCACTGACCAGCGCGCTGCCATCACGCAGTGCCGCTTGCACCGCTTGCCGACGCAGATGGGCGACCCCGGCTTCGACGAGCAAAGCACTGGCAACCGCCAACAGCAGATTGATCAACACGCCCCAGCCATACAGCCAGAACAAAGCGAGCAGCCCCGGCAGCGCTGCGAGCAGCACGGTATTCATCGCCTGTTGCAGGCGATCGTCCGCTGCCTCAAGGGGTGGCATGATCTTGCACCCGGCGCTCGGCGTCAGTCACGGCTTGCTCCAGTGCTGCGATCTGCTCCGGCGCAGCTTCCGCTGCCTGAGCCTTTTTCAACTCGGCGCGGCGCATGGCCAGTTGAATCTTCGCCCGTTTCAACTCCGCGTCGTTGCTCGGAGCAGAGACGGCGGGAATCACCGGTTGGCTGCTTTCCAGCTTCGCCAGTGCTTGCTCGGCGGCTTCGAATTGTTGCTGCAGGACGATCAGTTGCGACTGCTGTTCGAACGTCGGCGGATGGCCGAAAGCTTTCAGCGATTTATGCAACTGAGCCCGACTCATCGCCACATCGACCTTGGCCTTCTTCAGCGCCGCATCGGCGTTAGCGGCTTTTTGTGCGCGCACCCGCTCAAGTGCAGCCTGCACCGGATCGGCGGTCGAGACTTGCGGTTGTGCCGCACGCGCGGCTCGCGCTTCACGTTCGGCCTGCTTTTGCTGTTCTTCACGCAGCAGGCGCTGGTTGCGGCGCTCGAAACGCTGGCGCGCGTGGTCACGTTTGATCGCGCGGGCGCGCTGTTCTTCAAGATCAAATGCGAGACCGCCAACCACTGGGATCGTGTTCGCAGGCAAAGGGTGCATTTCGATGCAGTCGACCGGGCACGGCGCAACGCACAGATCACAACCGGTGCACTCGTCGATCAGCACCGTGTGCATGAGTTTTGCCGCGCCGACGATGGCGTCGACCGGGCAGGCCTGAATGCACTTGGTGCAGCCGATGCATTCGGCCTCGCGGATGAAGGCGACTTGCGGCGGTGCCGGGCCACGGCTGATATCCAGTTCCAGGACCGGTATTTTCAACAGCTCGGCCAGGGCAGCGATGGTTTCTTCGCCGCCCGGCGGGCACTTGTTGATCGGCTCACCGTCAACAATGCCTTGTGCATAGGGTTTGCATCCGGGATGTCCGCACTTGCCGCATTGGGTCTGCGGCAGCAGGGCATCGATGCGTTGAAGCAGACTCATGTTTTGATCAATCCACTGAATCCGAGAAAAATCACTGCGATCAGTCCGGCGCTGATCAGATCGATCGGCAGGCCGCGAAAGGGCAGGGGAATATCGTTGTCGGCCGTGCGCTCGCGCAGGTCGCAGAACACACTCAACACCAGCCAGAAACCCAGCCCGGCGCCGAGACTCAGTGCTGTCGCGTGCAGCAGGCCTTGATCATTTTGCGCATTGATCAACGCCAGCCCGAGTACGCCGGCATTGCCCAGCAGCAGCGGCCACAATCCGTCGAACGGCCAATCCGGCAGCCCGCGCGCCAGCAGTTTCAGCAGCGGCGCGATCATCAACACACTCAACGGCAGAAACACGAACAGGCGCAGCGCTTCAAGCTGCAACGGCAGCAGTATCCACTGCCAGATCGCCTGACCGATAACGCCGACCACCACCATCAGGCACAACGTCGCCAACCCCAGCGCATGCACCTGGCGTCGGTTGCCCGCCAGCAGCGGAGCGACGCCCAGCGGCCAGTGCAACACCAAGTTGTTGAGCAGCGCAGCACTGATCAGCGTTAACACGAGTTCGGTCATGGTTCTGCCAGCGAAACGGGCGGGTGTCTCTTAAGGGTAGGCACTATCGGGCCAGATATGAAAAATCCCACCGGCATGCAGAGCACGTCGGTGGGATCGTTTTGCGGCAACGTCTTACTTGATGCGCTGACCTGGCTTGGCGCCGCTGTCCGGGCTCAGCAGATAGATCTCTTCACCGCCGGGACCGGCTGCCATCACCATGCCTTCGGAAATACCGAACTTCATTTTCCGTGGCTTGAGGTTGGCGATCATCATGGTCAGGCGACCGTCGAGCTTGGACGGGTCCGGATACGCGCTCTTGATCCCGGAGAACACGTTGCGTTGCTCGTCACCGATGTCGAGGGTCAGGCGCAGCAGCTTGTCCGCGCCTTCGACGTGTTCGGCCTTGACGATCAAAGCGACGCGCAAATCGATGGCGGCAAAGGCGTCGAAATCGATTTCCGGCGACAGCGGATCCTTGGCCAGTTCGCCGTTGCCCACAGGCTTGGCTTCGCCGGTGTCGGTCTGGCTGGCGGTCAGGTCTTCTTTCGAGGCGTCGGTCATGGCTTGCACTTTTACCGGGTCGATGCGGGTCATCAACGGTTTGAATTCGTTGAGCTGGTGATTGGCCAGCAGGGTGGTGTGGTCATTCCAGGTCAGCGGCGCGACGTTGAGGAACGCCTCGGCATCAGCGGCCAGCAGCGGCAGTACCGGTTTGAGGAAGATCACCAACTGGCGGAACAGGTTGATGCCGGTGGCGCAGATCGCCTGGACTTCATCCTGCTTGCCTTCCTGCTTGTTCAACGACCACGGCGCCTTGTCGGCGATCCACGCGTTGGCGCGGTCAGCCAGGGCCATGGTTTCACGCATGGCGCGGGCGAAGTCGCGGGCCTCGTAGGCGTCGGCAATGCTCGGCGCGGCGGCGAGGAAAGCCTCGGTCAGCTCCGGCGCGGCATTGTTGTCGACCAGCAGACCGCCGTTACCCTTGTGGATGAATCCGGCGCAACGGCTGGCGATGTTGACCACTTTGCCGACCAGGTCGGAGTTGACCTTCTGCACGAAGTCTTCGAGGTTCAGGTCGAGGTCATCGACGCCACGGCCGAGCTTGGCCGCGTAGTAGTAGCGCAGGTATTCCGGCGACAGATGATCGAGATAAGTGCGGGCCTTGATGAAGGTGCCGCGCGACTTGGACATTTTCTGACCATTGACGGTCAGGTAGCCGTGCACGTTGATGCCGGTCGGCTTGCGGTAGCCGGCGCCTTCGAGCATCGCTGGCCAGAACAGCGCGTGGAAATTGACGATGTCCTTGCCGATGAAGTGGTACAGCTCGGCAGTCGAATCCTTGCCCCAGAACGCGTCGAAGTCCAGCTCCGGCGTGCGGTTGCAGAGGTTCTTGAAGCTGGCCATGTAACCGATCGGCGCATCCAGCCAGACGTAGAAATACTTGCCCGGTTCGCCCGGAATCTCGAAACCGAAATACGGCGCATCGCGGGAAATGTCCCACTGCTGCAGGCCGGCATCCAGCCATTCGGCTATCTTGTTGGCCACGGCGTCCTGCAGGGTGCCGCTGCGGGTCCAGGTCTGCAGCATTTCCTGGAAATCCGGCAGCTTGAAGAAGAAGTGCTGGGAATCCTTGAGCACCGGAGTGGCGCCGGAGATCGCCGACTTCGGATCCTTCAGGTCGGTCGGTGCGTAGGTCGCGCCGCATTTTTCGCAGTTGTCGCCGTACTGGTCTTCGGTGCCGCATTTCGGGCAGGTGCCCTTGATGAAGCGGTCGGCCAGGAACATTTTCTTTTCCGGGTCGAAATACTGGGTGATCGAGCGCTGGGCGATGTGCCCGGCGTCACGCAGCTTGAGGTAGATCTGGCTCGACAGCTCACGGTTTTCTTCGGCGTGAGTGGAGTGGAAATTGTCGAAATCGACGAGGAAGTCGGCAAAGTCGGCGCTGTGTTCAGCCTGCACGTTGGCGATCAGTTGTTCCGGGGTGATGCCTTCCTTTTCCGCGCGCAGCATGATCGCCGAACCGTGGGCGTCGTCGGCGCAGACATAGATGCATTGGTTGCCGCGATGCTTCTGGAAGCGCACCCACATATCGGTCTGGATGTATTCCAGCATGTGGCCAAGGTGAATCGAACCATTGGCGTAGGGCAGGGCGCTGGTGACGAGGATCTTGCGTGGCTCGGACATGGGGCTTCGCTACTTGATGAAACGGAGGTCGGCCACTATAAAGCGCCGGCGCATATTTTTCACCCCTGCGCCACTGGGTACTTTGAGAGCTCGTGTGGTGAGGGGATTTATCCCCGTTCGGCTGCGCAGCAGTCGTGGATATCGTTACACACGCAGCTCCTGACGTACCGGGGGCGGAAGTTTTGGGGCGGCTGCGCAGCCCAACGGGGATAAATCCCCTCACCACAGTGGATTTTCAGCGCAAGTAATCTGTTCGCCTCAAATCGGTGTCCAGCGTACGATAGCCGCCATCTTTTCCAGTCTTGTTATCGGAGTTGCCCATGAGCGCCGTCACTCGCGCAGCGGTGGAAGCCGTCCTCAGCCAATACACCGACCCCTACCTGAACCAGGACCCGGTCAGCGCCGGTTGCGTGAAGAACATCGAGATCATCGGTGACCGCGTCAATGTGCAGCTGGAAATCGGCTACGCCGCCGGTCTGTTCAAGAGTGGCTGGGCGCAATTGCTGCAACTGGCCATCGAAAACCTCGACGGCGTGGTCATCGCCCGCGTCGAGGTCACCAGCGTGATCGCCGCGCACAAGGCCCAGGCGCAGATTCCCGGGCTGGCCAACGTCAAGAACGTCGTCGCCGTCGCTTCCGGCAAGGGCGGCGTGGGCAAATCCACTACGGCTGCCAACCTCGCGCTGGCGCTGGCCCGCGAAGGTGCCAAGGTCGGCATCCTCGACGCCGATATCTACGGCCCGAGCCAGGGCATCATGTTCGGCATCCCCGAGCGCACCCGGCCCGAGGTCAAGGATCAGAAGTGGTTCGTGCCGCTCAAGGCCCACGGCGTGGAAGTCATGTCGATGGCGTTCCTGACCGACGACAACACGCCGATGGTCTGGCGCGGGCCGATGGTTTCCGGGGCGCTGCTGCAACTGGTCACACAAACCGCGTGGGGCGATCTGGATTATCTGGTCATCGACATGCCACCAGGCACCGGCGACATTCAACTGACCCTGGCGCAGAAAGTCCCGGTGGCGGGTGCGGTGATCGTCACTACGCCGCAGGATCTGGCGCTGCTCGACGCACGCAAAGGCGTGGAAATGTTCCGCAAGGTCAACATTCCGGTGCTGGGCGTGGTGGAAAACATGGCCGTGCACATCTGCTCGAACTGCGGGCATGCCGAGCATCTGTTCGGTGAAGGCGGTGGCGAGAAACTGGCCACCCAGTACGGCGTAGAGTTGCTGGCTTCGCTGCCGCTGTCGATGCTGATCCGCGAACAGGCCGATGGCGGCAAGCCAACCGTAATCGCCGAGCCGGACAGCCAGATCGCCATGGTCTATCAGGAACTGGCCCGCCACGTCGGCGCGCGCATTGTCTTGCAGGAAGCGGCCACGCCGGCGATGCCGAATATCACCATCAGTGACGATTGAATAAACGCTGGATGAAATGTGGGAGCGAGCCTGCTCGCGAAGAGGGAGTGTCAGTCAACGAAGATGTTGGCTGCCCCCCCGCTTTCGCGAGC
>NZ_JASCPT010000138.1:0-13925 GCF_029959775.1 Pseudomonas sp. PS01270
CCTAATGCGCTACAACAACACCAGACTCCATAGCTACAACAACTACCGGTCACCGGTCGCCATGGAGAAAATGGCGGCCTGAAAAACCCTAACTGGTGTCCAATATTACTTGACCAGTTCAGCTTGCTCGCGAAGGCGGCGGCACAGTCAACATTGTCATTGCCTGAGACTGCGCTTTCGCGAGCAGGCTCGCTGCCACACTGATACGGGGCAGATCGACCATCTTCATCGCAACCAAAATCCCTGTGGGAGCGAGCTTGCTCGCGAAGGCGGCGGCACAGTCAACATCGTCATCGCCTGACACTGCGCTTTCGCGAGCAGGCTCGCTGCCACACGGGTCAGTGGAAATCGCGGCTCTGCACATGAATGCCATTGAGCAGCGGGCTCAGGTCGCTCATGCGCCCGGCGATCAGGTGGCGCACATCGCCTTCGCGTTCCCAGCGGCCGTCGACCTTGAGCAATTGCGACCCCACCAGCACTTGGCGCTGACGCTCGGCCAGGTCACGCCAGACCACCACATTGACGTTGCCGAACTCGTCTTCCAGGGTCACGAACGTCACCCCGCTGGCCGTACCGGGGCGCTGTCGGCCGGTGACCAGACCGGCCACGCTGACCGGCCGGCCATGTTCGATATCCATCAACTCGCGCGAACTGCGGCAACGCCGGGCCTGCAACTCGCCACGCAACAATGCCAACGGGTGCGGCCCCAGCGTTGTCCCCACCGTGGCGTAATCAGCATGCAGGTCTTCGC
This sequence comes from Pseudomonas sp. PS01270, assembly GCF_029959775.1. NCBI lineage: Bacteria > Pseudomonadati > Pseudomonadota > Gammaproteobacteria > Pseudomonadales > Pseudomonadaceae > Pseudomonas > Pseudomonas sp. PS01270. The sequence continues at coordinate 752 of NZ_JASCPT010000138.1, forward strand.
CAACGCTGGGTTTGGGCAAGACGATTTTGACTTCTTCCTCGTTGGGCAGGCCGGCGAACAGGCCGAGTTGTTTCTGCACCCCGGCCACTTCCCAACGCGCACGATGGCGATGCCCGGCCAAGCCACGCAAAGCGCCGGAGTCTGCCAGCAAGGCCTGCGCTCGACTGTCGAGGGCGGCGCGCTCACCCAGGTCAGCGACATCGGCAAACGCCCCGTGGCGGCGCGCGGCTTCGATGCGCCGGGCATCTTCTTCGCGAAACCCCTTGATCATGCGCAGGCCCATGCGAATCGCCGGTTGCCCGGTACTCAGCGGTTCGAGGCTGCAATCCCAATCGCTGGCGCGCACGTCCACCGGACGGATCTGCAATTGGTGCCGCCGCGCGTCCTGCAGAATCTGGTCCGGGCTGTAAAAGCCCATCGGCCAACTGTTGATCAGTGCACAGGCGAACGCCGCTGGCTCGTGACACTTGAGCCAGCAACTGGCGTAGGTCAGCAAGGCGAAACTGGCGGCGTGGGATTCGGGGAAGCCGTAACTGCCGAAGCCTTTGATCTGCTCGAAGATCTGCGCAGCGAATTCCGGTGTGTAGCCGTTCTTTTTCATGCCGGCGGCGAGGCGTTCCTTGTGCGGCTCCAGTCCGCCATGGCGCTTCCACGCCGCCATCGAGCGGCGCAACTGATCGGCCTCGCCGGGGCTATAGTCGGCAGCGACGATGGCGATCTGCATGACCTGTTCCTGGAACAACGGCACGCCCAGGGTTCTTTTGAGTACGACTTCGAGCGCCGGCGACGGATAGGTTTCCGCCTCTTCGTTATTACGTCGGCGCAGATACGGATGAACCATGCCGCCCTGAATCGGCCCGGGACGGACAATCGCCACTTCAATCACCAGATCGTAGAAGGTCTTTGGCTTCAGGCGCGGCAGCATCGACATCTGCGCCCGCGACTCGATCTGGAACACGCCGACGGTATCGGCGCGGCTGATCATTTCGTAGGTCGGTTTGTCTTCGGCGGGGATCGTCGCGAGCGTCAGGTTCAGATCACGATGCCGGCGCAGCAGATCGAAGCAGCGGCGAATCGCACTGAGCATGCCCAAGGCGAGGATATCCACCTTGAGCAGGCCGACCGCATCGAGGTCGTCCTTGTCCCACTGAATGATGGTGCGGTCGGCCATTGCCGCGTTTTCGACCGGCACCAAGGTGTCCAGCGGCTGCTCGGAGATCACAAAACCGCCGGGATGCTGCGACAGATGCCGGGGGAAGCCGATCAGTTGCCCGGTCAGGCTCAGTACCCGACGCAGCACCGGACTATCCGGGTCGAAGCCGCCTTCACGCAAACGTTCCAGCGGCGGCGTCTCATCGCTCCAGCGCCCGCAGCAGTCGGCCAGCGCGTTGATCTGATCCGGCGGCAGGCCGAGGGCCTTGGCCACATCGCGCACGGCACCGGTGGCGTGATAGGTGCTGACCACCGCCGTCAGCGCCGCACGTCCCCGGCCGTAACGGTTGAACACGTATTGCAGGACTTCTTCGCGGCGCTCGTGCTCGAAATCGACATCGATGTCCGGCGGCTCGTTGCGCTCTTTGGACATGAAACGTTCAAACAATAGCGTGGTGCGCTCCGGGTCGATTTCGGTAATACCCAAGGCATAACACACCGCCGAGTTGGCTGCCGAACCACGCCCCTGACAGAGGATTTTCTGTGTGCGGGCAAAGCGCACCACGTCGTGCACGGTGAGGAAATAGCTTTCGTAGCCGAGCTCGGCGATCAATTGCAACTCGTCATCGATCTGCTTGAGCACCTTGGCCTGAGGCCCTTTCGGCCAGCGCCAGGCAATGCCCTCCTCGGTCAGATGGCGCAACCAGGAACTGGCACTGTGCCCCTCGGGCACCAGCTCTTTCGGGTACTGATAGCGCAGCTCGCTCAGATCGAAAGTGCAGCGCCGGGCCAGGTTGACCGATTCTGCAAGCAAGTCCGGCGGATACAATGCGCGCAGCTCATCGAGGCAACGCAAATGCCGCTCGCCATTGGGATGCAGGCGCAGTCCCGCTCCGGCCACGGGGACGTGATGACGGATCGCGGTCATGGTGTCCTGCAAGGCACGGCGCCCCCGGGCGTGCATGTGCACATCGCCGCTGGCCACGGCTGGAATCTGCAACTCAGCCGCCAGAGCCAACAATGCCGATAGTCGCTGCTGATCGTTCTGCCCGCGATGCAGTTGCACCGTGAGCCACAGGCAGTCGCCGAATGTTTGCTTCAGCCAGCGCCCTTCTTCCCGGTCATCCACTGAATCCGGCACCCACAACACCAGCAAACCCGGCAGCGCTTCGGCGAAGTCTTCGCGCAGCACCTGATACTGGCCTTTCTGCGTACGCCGCCGAGCCTGGGTGATCAAGCCGCACAAGGCCTGATAACCGGCGAGGTTTTCCACCAGCAGCACCAGTTTCGGGCCGTTGTCGATGCGTATCTCGCTGCCGATGATCAACGGCAACTCAACGGACTTCGCCGCTTGCCAAGCACGGACGATTCCGGCCAGGGTACATTCGTCGGTGATCGCCAGCGCCTGATAGCCGTGCTTTTTCGCCCGCTGAAACAGTTCCAGCGCGCTCGAGGCTCCGCGCTGGAAACTGAAGTTCGACAGGCAATGCAGTTCGGCGTAATCGGCACTCATGCGAACCAGCCTTGCAGCCACAGCGGACCGCCCTCACCCACCGCCCGCCAGGCCCAGCCCTGCTGACCGGCGCGGTTCTGGATCAGGTAGTAATCACGCCGCACGTCGCCACCGTCCCACCAACCGGATTCGATGCGCTCAGGCCCCATGAGAATCCGCGCCGAACCTTCCGGCACGCTTTGCGGTTCGTTGAGCAGCCAGCCCGGACGCTGCACGCTGGGCAACCCCGTGCAAAGGTGTTTATCGGCAGCGTTCTGCCACGCGCACTCGGGGCGATGATCGGCCTGAAAGCGCAGCCCCTGCACCGCGTCATCACCCAGCCGTGCGCGCAGGCGTTCGCGCAATTGCTCCCAGGGCAAGGTCTGCTGCGGGCGGTCGTCGAACAGCTCCTGATATTGCGGAACGAAACTCGGCAGGTCTTCGGCGCGCAAGCGAAAACCACGCACCGGTGCCTCCACCTGAACTTGTTCCAGCCGGCCACGGGCCAGTTCGAAGAGCATCGCCGCGTCACGCTCGGCGCTGAGCAGGCCGACCTTGATCACTGTGTCCGGCAGCCCGGCGTGTTCCAGATGCAGGTCGAAACGCTGCACGCCACTGTCGCGCCCGCAGAGGAACGCCGACAAATCGCCGGTCAAGCGCCGTAACGGGAATAGCAAGGCTTGATGGGATTGCACGTCGAAATTCAGTTCGATGCGGATATCGAAACGGTCGGGCGGCAGATAGAACGCCAGCGCCAGAGGGCGTGCGCCGAACAGCGTGTCGAGGTGCTTGAGCATCTGCGCTTCGAAACGCCGGGCCAGTGCCTGGCGTGGCAGGCTTTGCACCTGACTGAGATTGCGCAGGCCCATGCGCGACAACGCCGTGGCGACATTCGGCTCCAGCCCGACGCGGTCGACCGGCAATTGCCCGAGATGATGCTGCAAGGCCTCGCCGTCCGGCACCACCAAGCCATCGTAGGCATTGGCCAGCACTCGCGCAGCCACCGGATTCGGCGCGGCGACGATGCGATGACGAAAGCCCAGATCTTTCAACTCCTGGCGCAGGCGAGCTTCAAATTGCGGCCAGGTACCGAACAGGCCGAGGCTGGATTCGATCTCGAACACCACGGTACGCGGGTAATGCACGCTGACTTGCGCGCTGAAACGGTAGGCCCATGCGGCGAGAAACTGCTGCCAGTGCTCGACCTCGGCCACCTCGTAATCGGCGGTGGCAAAGCCTTTGCTCATGGCTTGCGCGGCGGTCATCGACATGCCGGGGCGCAGGCCGAGTTTGCGTGCCGACGGATTAACCGCTTGCAGCACCCGCCGCTGGGCCGGGCCGCTGAGCAGGACCAGCGGCTCTTCAGGGTCGGGCCGCTGACGCAGCACAGCGTCGAGGGCCAATTGCGGAAACAGGATACATACCCAGCGCATGACGATCAGTGCCCCACGGCAAAGGCAATCGGCGCCGCCCGCGCCAGCCCGCCACGGCACTTGAGCACACGTAGCTGCGCCGGTTTGGCATCGATGGCTATGCGTAACGCTGCCGGTGACGGGTTGACCGCTTCGCTCAACGGGCGCCAGGCAAAGGCCAGGGTCTGGCCGGTTTCCGCCGCTACCTGCAAACGCCGCAAGGCTCGGTCATCGGCCTTGTTCGGCCAGCACAGCACCGCGCCGCAACTGCCCGAGCGCAGGCATTGCTCCGCCGCCCACAAGGCATCGCGCTCGCTGGCCTGAATCACCGACAACTGGCGCAGATCGACTCCGGCATTGGCCCAGGCCTGCGGGTATGGCACGAACGGCGGCGCCACCAGCACGATGCGCTCACCGGCCGCGGACAATCGCGCCAGGGTTGGCCAGACCAGTTGCAGCTCGCCGACACCGGGGCCGGCGAGAAGGATTTCGCTCAGCGCCGCTTCCGGCCAGCCGCCGCTGGGCAGAGCCGCGTCCAGTCCCGCATGCCCGGTCGGCTGCGGACTTGCCGCCGGTGGCGCAGGCCGGCCGCGCCAGACCTGGCCGCCATTGAACAGCGTATCCAACGCAACGACGGCGCCCATCAGCCTTGCCTCACCAGACCACAGAACACGCCTTCGATGGCCAGATCCTGATCGTTACGCACAACGATGGGCTGATAGGCCGGGTTGCGCGGCAGCAGGCGCACTTCATCCCCGACCCGTTCGAAGCGTTTGATGGTGACTTCACCGTCCAGACGCGCAACGACGATCTGGCCGTTCAGCGCCTCGGGATTGCGCCGCACACCGACCAGATCGCCATCGAGAATGCCGTCTTCGATCATCGAGTCGCCCTGCACCCGCAGCATGTAATCCGGGGTGCGGGAGAACAGCGCCGGGTCGAGCAGCAAACGGTTATGGATATCGACATCGGCGCCAATCGGTGCGCCGGCAGCCACGCGACCGAGTACGGGGATCTCCAGCAATTCCGGACGCGGCGGCTGACCGAGCAGGCGAATGCCCCGGGCCTGATGCGGATTGACCTCAATGAAACCGGCTTCGGTGAGCGCCAGCACATGCTTGCGCGCCACGCTGCGCGAGGCAAAACCAAAAGCCTCGCTGATTTCAGCGAGGCTTGGGGGCTGACCGTGCTCGGCGATGCGATCGCGGATAAAGGTCAGAATGGCGGTACGGCGGGGAGTCAGGTTCGTCATGGAGTACATTTGTACTCCTGTGGGAATTTCCTGACAAGAACCGCCAGTCGGCGCAAGCCGACGCAGGCAGCTGCAATCGGATCAATCTGTCTGATCGTTCCCACGCTCTGCGTGGGAATGCCTCAAGGGACGCTCCGCGTCCAGTGACGCGGAGCGTCACGGGCTGCATTCCCACGCGGAGCGTGGGAACGATCATCGGATAAGGTCAGGAACCCAGTTGCGCCAGGTACGCCCACGGGTAAATCCCGCGTTGATGGCCATCGCTGAACACCAGTTGCACACCATACCCCTGCGGATTGACCTCGATCAGGCGCACGCGCTCATCCACCAGCGGCGTGACGCCGCGCAGGCGAAATGCGCGGCATTGCGAGCAAGGGCATTGCCGGCGCAGATCGGCATGCTTGAGCAGCGATTCGCGCCCGTCCGGCCAGCTCAGGTGTAACGTGCGCTCACTCTGCGAGTTGCCCACCGACAGTGGGTTCATTGCAACTGACTCAACGCGATGCGCACGGCTTTGCGCACTTCCGGGTCGCCGTCGTCATGCGCCGCCTGCAACGCGGCCACGGCGCCGCGATCGTTCAATTCACCGAGGGCCAGCGCGGCTTCCTTGCGCAGATTGCTGATGCGGTGGCCAAGGGTGTCGATTAGCGCGTCCAGCGCCGGGGCGAAGCGCAAGCGGCCAAGGCTGCGAGTGGCGCGCAGGCGCACTTGCCAGTAATCATCGCTCAGCGCTTCGACCAAGGCCGGGCCGGCGTCGCTGTGGCCAACCTTGCCCAGCGTGGTCGCAGCTTCTTCGCGCACTTGCCAGGCAGGGTCGCGCAAAGCTTGGCGCAACGCTGGCAATACTTCGGCGTCGCTCGCCAGACCGAGCGCACCCGTCGCGGCGCGGCGCACTTCGGTGTCCGGGTCGTCGCTGGCCAGGCGCGCCAGGGCTGGCAGCGCGTCGAGCTGTTTGAGCCAGCCGAGCACGCCAACCGCTTCGCGCCGAACATGAGCATCGGCATCTTCCAATGCCGCGACAGCAGCCGGCGCGGCCTCGGCAAAGCGCAATTCTCGCAACGCCCGAAATGCGGCGACGCGCACACTGACATCGGCATGTTCGGTCCACGGCAGAATCACGCGCCCCGCCGCTGCAGTCTTGAGCAGGCTCAGGCTTTGCGCCGCTGCCGATTGCACAGCGGGCGACGGATCCGTCAGCGCTTCGCACAAGGCTTGCACGACCGCATCGTCCTCCCACGCTTCAAGCAATCGCGCAGCTTCAGCGCGAACATCCTCGGCAGGATCCTGACGAAGTCGATCAACCAGCCAGAGCAAGCCATCCGGTTCTTCGAGATCGGCCAGATCGATCAGGGCAATGCGCCGCACGCCCGGGTCTTCCGCCGTCAGGCGCGGTTGCAGGGCGAGGATGTCTTCGTTGTCGGTCACAGCAAAAATAGAGGTCATAGGGCAAATCGCGGCAAAGGGGTTTCAGGAGGCAGGCCGAGCGGATTGAGGCGCGGCAGCGATCGGTCGTTGTCGTGGCGCAGCAGGTCGAGGCAATGGCGTTTCAGTCGAGCGAACTCGGGGCTGGTCACCAGTTCACTGGTACGCGGGCGTGGAAAGTCCAGACGCAGGTCTTCGATGATTCGCCCTGGTCGCGCGCTCATTACCAGCAAGCGATCGGCTAGAAACAGCGCCTCGTCGATGTCATGGGTGACGAAAACCACGGTGGTGCGGATGCGCGTCCAGATGTCCAGCAGCAGTTCCTGCATGTTCAAGCGGGTCAGCGCATCCAGCGCGCCGAACGGCTCGTCCATCAGCAACAGGCGCGGTCGATTGACCAGCACCCGTGCGATCTCCACCCGCTGCTGCATGCCACCGGAGAGCTGGTCCGGCCAGCGTTCGGCAAAGCCTTCGAGGCCGACCAGTTTGAGAATGTCGTCAGCGGCTCGATGCCGCTCAGCCTTGCCGACGCCGCGCATCTTCAGGCCGAAGGCGACGTTGTCGCGCACCGTGCGCCACGGGAACAGCGTGTGGTGCTGAAACACCATGCCGCGCTGCGGCGACGGGCCGGTCACCGCGCTGCCGTCGACTTTCAAGCTGCCGGTACTGGCACTCAAGTGTCCGGCCAGGGCGCCGAGCAAGGTCGACTTGCCGCAACCGGACGGGCCGAGAATGCACACGAACTGGCCGGGTTCAATCTGGCAATCGAGACCCTGCACCGCTTCGAAGGCTTCGCGGCCCTGGCCGAGGACGATGGACAACTGGCGAATGTCGATCCGCCCTGCCGGGGTTTGCATGACGCTCATCAGGCTTTGCCTCGCGGTCGATGCCAAGGCGTGAACAAGCCGCCCAGGCGTTTGATCAGCCAGCTGCTGCCCATGCCCAACACGCCGATCAGGAGCATGCCGACGACAATGTCGGCGTAGTTCTGAATGGTGTAGGACTCCCAGGTGTAGTAACCGATGCCGAACTGCCCGGAGATCATTTCCGCGGTCACCAGACAGAACCACGAAGTGCCCATGCCGATCGCAAGGCCAGTGATGATGCTCGGCGCAGCGCCCGGCAGGATTACTTCCAGCAGAATCGCCCGGCGCCCTGCTCCGAGGCTTTTTGCCGAGGCGATCAGGCGTGGATCGACGCCTTCGACGCCGTGCACGGTGTTGAGCAGGATCGGGAATAGCGCGCCGGTGAAGGTGATAAAGACCATCGACAATTCCGAGGATGGAAACATCAGGATCGCCAGCGGAATCCACGCCACGGCGGGGATCGGGCGCAGGACTTCCAGCGGTGGCAGCAGAATGTCTTCAGCCCATTTCGAACGGCCGATGGCCAGACCCAGGGCAATGCCGAGGATCAACGCCGCCACGTAACCGGCGAAGACCCGGCCGAGGCTGCTGCTCAGGTGCTGCCAGAGTTTGCCCGAGTCGCCCAGGCCCAGCGCGGCTTCGATCACCGCCAGTGGCGTCGGCACGTTGGCAAAGGTGACCAGGCCGAGGTTCCAGTGATGGCTGGCGGCGAGTTGCCAGAAGAGCAGGCAGAGCAGGCAGAGCAGCAGTGAGGCGGCTTTTGATGTCCAGCGCAACGGTGTTTTCATAGTCCGGTTTCCAGTTCGGGTTCTGTGTGATGGCTGAGATTTACCCCCTCACCCCAGCCCTCTCCCCCAGGGGGGCGAGGGGGAAAGGGAGCCGATTTGCGTGCTTTTCACGACCTGAGTTCGACTCGGTACTTCACGTCGGCGTATCTCTCACCAACAACTCGGTCAGTCCCCTCTCCCTCCGGGAGAGGGTTAGGGTGAGGGGCTTTTGATCTTCAGCGCGCAGCAACAACCTGCGCAGTGGCATCGCTAAAGTCGAACACCTTGCCGCCCTGCGCCGCAGCGTATTGCTGGGCCTGGCCCTTGAGCAGAAATGCGCTGAGGCGACCCTTGGCATCGCTGGCAAACCACGCCTGTTCAGCGAGCAACTTGATCCCGCTGTCACTGGCCTGCGCATACACCGCACGAATGTTCTTGCCCTCCTGTTTCAACCCTGCCAACGCGGTGAAGGCCGCTTCAGCCGAGCCATAACGGCGGACTTTTTCCTCGCCACGCACCCAGATTTCCGCGACATGGCTGACGTCGGTGATGGCTTTGCCCGTCGCCGCATCCACACCCGGCACCGGCGTCTGCGCGTAGTTGGCCAGTTGCGCGGTGTAATCGAGGTTCGCAGCCTTGAAGGCGGCGCGGATGTACTGGTCGTCGATGAAGCTGTTCAGGTCGAGCCCGCGATCAGCTTTCTTCAGCAGCTTCAGGGTATCGATGGCGGTACCGACGGCCTGGCGATATTCAGGTTTCCAGCTCAGGTCGCGGGTCTGTACGCCGAGCGGGCCGTGGAACAGGTAGTTGACCTCGGCATCGACCCCGGTGACTTTGGCGATCAGTTCGCTGTACTTCTCCGGTTCGGCGGCGAGCAGTTGGTTGGCTTCGATGCTCGCACGCAGATAGGCGACGACGATTTCCGGGTACTTTTTGGCGTAGGCCTGATCCACCAGTGCGCCATGGAAAGTCGGCGCGTTGGCCTGAGCGCCGTCGTAGATCTTGCGGGCGAAACCACGGCTCGGGAACAGCTCGGCGAAGGGCACGAAATCGGCGTGGGCGTCGATCTTGCCGGCCTGCAATGCCGAGCCGGCGACTTCCGGTGGCTGGGCGATGATGTTGACATCCTTGAGCGGGTCCCAGCCCTGCTCTGCCACGGCGCGCAGCAACATGCCGTGAGCCGTCGAGGCGAACGGCACCGAAATGGTCTTGCCCTTGAGTTCACTCAAGCTCTGCACGGCCGAGGCGCTCGGCACGACGATGCCGTTGCCGCTGCCCTTGATGCTGCCCGACAGCACGCTGATGAACAGGCTGTGCTTGCCCGCCGTTTCGAACGCCACACCATTGAACGCACCGGGGAAATCGGCCATGGCGCCAAAGTCGAGTTTGCCGGCGACCATCTCGTTGGTCAGCGGCGCGCCACTGGTGAAGTTTTTCCACTGCACGTCGTACTTCGCGTCTTTGTAGGCGCCATCGTGGGGCAGGTATTTTTCCAGCAGACCGAGTTCACGGATCAACAGGCCACCGGCGGCGCAATTGATAGTGGTGTCCTGGGTGCCGATGGCGATGCGGATGGTTTCGGCCGAGGCCGACAAGGTGAATGAAGCCAGGACCAGCCCAGCGAGTGCTGCACGCAACATGAGTGTTTCCCCTCGAATCATTTGTTTGAGGTTCGTCTCCGCCGCGATCGGGGCGCGGTGGGAAACGAGGGGTGTTTTGCATTCAGCGTCCGGGGTTCTCCGGATGGCTATTGGATAATCACAATCGCAATGTGGGAGCGAGCCTGCTCGCGAAGGCGGCGGGTCAGCACCATCATTGTTGAATGAACGATTGCTTTCGCGAGCAGGCTCGCTCCCACAATGGATTTGGGGTCAACGCAACAAATAGGGGATGTCGACCTTCACCGCCCCCGTCGGGCAATCCTTCTCACACGGCATGCAGTACCAGCATTCATCGAACGCCATGTAGGCCTTTTGCGTGGCCGGGTTGATCGCCAGCAGGTCCATCGGGCAGACGTCGACGCACACGGTGCAGCCCTTTTCCGCGATGCATTTGTCCTCATCGACAGTGACCGGCGCGTTGGAGCGGAAGAAGATTTCCTGAGCTTGATAAGCCATGTTTCGGACTCTCTGAAAAATGATGTCTCAAGCGGCGAAGGCGCCGACCCGCAGGCGGTCGTAAGCCTGCATTTCCTCGGCGTCGAGCGGGATGATGTAGGGCTCGACGGCCTTCTTGAAACTGGTCATCTGGCCGTCCTCGCCCTTCTTCAGATGGCAGTGGCAGAACCAATCGGCGTCGTTGCGTTGCGGGTGATCGACGCGATAGTGGTACAGGCCCCAGCGGCTTTCGGCGCGGAACAACGAAGCGCGGGCGGCCATTTCGGCACAGTCGCGGATCACGCTGGTTTCCATCGCTCGCATCAGTTCGTGAGCGTTGTTGGCTTTCATCTGCTCGAGATCGCGCTCGATGTCGCTGAAGCGTTGCAGGCCGATCTGCATTTTTTTGGTCACTTTCGGCGGTTGCAGGTAATCGTTGACGAAGCGCCGCAGCTTGTACTCGACCTGCGCCGGCGGCAGACCGTCCTGGCGATCGAGCGGCGCGTAAACCCGGGCCTGTTCCTTGGCGATCTGCTCGCTGTCCAGTGCGGAAAACTCGCGGCCGGCGACAAATTCCGCGGCGTTGTGCCCGGCGAACCAGCCGTAAGTGAACGCGCCAAGCATGTAATTGTGCGGCACCGCAGCCATGTCGCCGGCCGAATACAAGCCTTTCACTGAAGTCTCGGCACGCTCGTTGACCCACACGCCGGACGCCGAGTGGCCGCTGCAAAAGCCGATTTCCGAAATGTGCATTTCAACCATCTGCGTGCGGTAGTCGGTGCCACGGTTGGCGTGGAACTGGCCACGGCTCGGGCGCTCATTGCTGTGCAGGATTTCCTCGATGTTCTGGATGGTTTCCTCGGCCAGATGGTCGAGCTTGAGGAACACCGGACCGTTGCCGCTTTCCAGTTCCTGGTGAAATTCCCACATCATCTGCCCGCTCCAGTAGTCGCACTCGATGAAGCGTTCGCCCTTGTTGTTGGCGGTGTAGCCACCCAGCGGGCCGGTGACGTAGGCGCAGGCCGGACCGTTGTAGTCCTTGATCAGCGGGTTGATCTGAAAGCACTCAAGGTTGGCCAGTTCGGCGCCTGCGTGATACGCCATCGCGTAGCCGTCACCGGCATTGGTCGGGTTTTCGTAGGTGCCCATCAGGTAGCCCGACGACGGCAGACCAAGGCGTCCGGCCGCGCCGCAGGCGAGAATCACCGCTTTGGCCTTGATCACATGGAAGTCGGCGGTGCGGCAATCGAAGCCCATCACACCGTTGACCGCGCCCTCCTCGTCGGTCAGCAAACGCGTGCAGACCAGGCGATTGGTGATGCTCACCCGCGCACGTTTCAACTGCCGATACAGGACTTTCTTGATGTCGTGCCCTTCTGGCATCGGCAGCACATAGGCGCCCATGTGGTGGACCTTTTTCACCGCGTAGTCACCGGTTTCGTCCTTCTCGAACTTCACGCCCCAGCGGTCGAGTTGTTCGATGGTTTCAAAACTGTGCGTCGCATAGGCGTAGACCGCCGCCTGATTGACGATGCCGTCATTGGCGATGGTGATTTCCTTGGTGTACTGCTCCGGTGTCGAGTGGCCGGGAATGATCGCGTTGTTCAGGCCATCCATGCCCATGCTGATCGCGCCGCTGCGCTTGACGTTGGCCTTGTCGACCAGCAACACGCGCAAATCGCGGTTCTTCTCCTTGGCCTTGATCGCCGCCATCGGCCCGGCCGTACCGCCGCCAATCACGACGATGTCGTATTCCTGTTCTAGAACGTTGCGGGTCATGCCTGCTCCCCTTTTTGCCGGTCGATCCGCAGGCGGTACTGGAACGCATCGCCACGGTAATAAAGGTGTTCAAAGTCCAGCGGCTGGCCTTGGGCATCGTGGGTCAAGCGCTCGATGCGCATGATCGGCGAGCCCGCTTCGACGTTGAGCGCCTGGGTCAGGTCGCTGTCGGCCAGTACCGCGTCGATGGCCAGATCGGCGTGGCCGAGGGCGATGCCGCAGTCGTTTTCCAGAATCAGAAAGATGTCGCGGGTGACCAGATCCGCCTTCTCCAGTCGTTCGCCAACGGCTTTGGGCAGGTAGGTAATTTCCAGCGAGATCGGCTCGCGGTTGATCAGGCGCACGCGTTTGATCTGCGCGACGATTTCACCCTCGGCGACCTGCAGACGCTCGGCCACACGCTTGTCGGCCGGAATGAATTTGAAACTGCGCAGGCGGTTGATCACTTCATAACCGCGCCCGGTCATCGACTCGGCGAGGCCTTGCAGGCTACTGACGTTCTGAAAGGTTTTCGGCTTGGCGACGAAGGTGCCCTTGCCGTGGATCTTGAAGATCAGTCCTTCCTTTTGCAGATCACCGAGTGCCTGGCGCACGGTGATGCGGCTGACTTTGAACAGCGCGCCCAGTTCGCTTTCGGAAGGCATCTGGCTGTCTTGCGGGTATTCACCGTCGAGAATCCGCGCACGCAGGACGTCGCGCAGTTGAGTGTGCAGCGGAACGCTACTGAGGGAGAGAACGTTATCGGTCATCGTCGGATCACTTGTTATAACGAGTTATGACGTGATCTTAGAGACGTTATGACGAGGTTGAGAAATATTGTTTGGGCATAACCTTAGATGCGTGTTGCGCCGGAAGACCTGTGGGAGCGAGCCTGCTCGCGAAAGCATTCTGTCAGTCAACACCTCCGTGACTGACACACCGCTTTCGCGAGCAGGC
>NZ_JASCPT010000139.1:0-13721 GCF_029959775.1 Pseudomonas sp. PS01270
ATAAAACCTCAACTGCGTCAGGCCGCCTGACACGAATCCCCTGTGGGAACGAGCCTGCTCGCGAAGACTTCAGCACATCCAACATTGGTGTGACTGACAGACCGCCTTCGCGAGCAGGCTCGCTCCCACAGGAAGCCTTGCAGACCCCATTTGCTTGACCATAAAAAAGACAATCGGAGACACGCCATCATGGCTTTGGATTTATTCGTCGTACTCATTTATGCCGCTGCGATGCTGGTTCTCGGCTACTACGGCATGCGCAAGGCCAAGACCCACGAAGACTATCTGGTTGCCGGGCGTAATCTGGGACCGTCGCTGTACATGGGCACCATGGCAGCAACCGTCCTCGGCGGCGCGTCCACCGTCGGCACCGTGCGTCTGGGTTACGTGCATGGCATCTCCGGGTTCTGGCTGTGCGCGGCACTGGGCTGCGGCATCGTCGCGCTGAACCTGTTCCTCGCCAAGCCCTTGCTGAAACTCAAGGTATTCACCGTCACCCAGGTCCTGGAGAAGCGCTACAACCCGATGGCGCGCACCGCCAGTGCGACGATCATGCTCGCTTACGCGCTGATGATCGGCGTGACCTCGATTCTGGCGATCGGCACCGTGCTGCAAGTGTTGTTCGGTCTGCCCTTCTGGATTTCCGTACTGCTGGGCGGCGGCATCGTGGTGATTTATTCAACGATCGGCGGCATGTGGTCGCTGACCCTGACGGACATCGTCCAGTTCGGCATCCAGACGGTTGGCCTGATGTTCGTATTGTTGCCGATCTGCCTGTACCGCGTAGGCGGCTGGGATCAATTGGTCGCGCAACTGCCGGCGGCCAGTTTCAACTTCACCAGCATCGGCTGGGACACGATCATTACCTACTTCATGATCTACTTCTTCGGCATCCTGATCGGCCAGGACATCTGGCAGCGGGTGTTTACGGCAAAAAGCGAAAAAGTCGCCAAGTACGCCGGCACCTCGGCCGGGATCTACTGCATCATTTACGGTCTGGTCTGCGCCTTGATCGGCATGGCTGCGCATGTACTGATTCCGGATCTGGACAACGTCAACAACGCCTTTGCCGCCATCGTCAAAGTCTCGCTGCCTGACGGCATCCGTGGCCTGGTGATCGCTGCCGCACTGGCGGCGATGATGTCCACCGCCAGCGCCGGCCTGCTCGCCGCGTCCACCACCCTGACCGAAGACCTGCTGCCGAAACTGCGCGGCGGCAAACAGTCCAACGTCGCGGTCAGCCGTCTGTTTACGCTGCTGACGGGGATCGCGGTGCTGGGCATTGCTCTGGTCGTCAATGACGTGATCAGCGCGCTGACCCTGGCTTACAACCTCTTGGTCGGTGGCATGCTGATTCCGCTGATTGGCGCGATTTTCTGGAAGCGTGCGACTACTGCCGGGGCGATCAGCGCCATGACGCTGGGCTTTATCACGGCGCTGGTGTTCATGGTCAAGGACGGCATGGACGCGAACTCGCCGATCTATTACAGCCTGGGTGTCAGCCTGGTGAGCTTTGTACTGGTCAGCCTGTTCTCGCCGCGCCCGGCAACCGTGGCAACGGCGGTGTGAATCGGCTGTAACGACTTGATGTTTTCTTCAGCGGGTGTGGCGTCGGTAGCCACACCCGTTTTTTTTGCCTGATAAAAAACAAAAGATCGCAGCCTTCGGCAGCTCCTACACTTTGTAGAAACTGCCGACGGCTGCGATCTTGAAATCTCTGATCGCAGGTACTAACGGCGACGTGGCTGGCGTCGGCGCTGTTCGTCGTCCGTGCGAATCGGTACCGGTTGCAGAGGCGGTTCGATCAAACCGAGGGCAACTCCCAAATCGTGCAGCCAGTTCTGGATTTTCTCTTTCATCGTCATGCCCCCTTCAGGGTGGTGCTGAGCGGCCGGAATTCTGAGGCCGCTTCGCACTGATAATAGTCCGAAGTCCTACGCAATGCTCGGCCAAATCCGCAATGATCTGTTACTGAATTGAACAGAATCTGTTGCGATTGGTTCACGCTGTTTCACGGACTTCATGCAAAGCCACGGGATAGACCACTTGCTGCACGTCGATCCAGGCATTCAGGTTGGCCCCGGCCATACCCTTGCGCCACATGAGCCACGTTGTCGCACCCGCGAACGGCTCGGCCAACGGATGCACGGCGACGCTTTCGCGACCCGGCAGGCTGGCGAGCATCGACTCGGCCATCAACGCCACACCACTGCCGGCAATCACACAGGCGAGCATGCCCTGATACGACTCGATCTCCATCGGCCGGCCCATCGCCGCGTGGTAATGAGAGAACCACGCTTCCAGACGCATGCGATATGAACAGCCCTGACGGAAGGTGAATACCGAGCGCCCCTCGACATCCCGCGCGCTGTGCACCGGTGGATGGTCGATTTCAGTAATCAGCACCAGCCGCTCCTCGCACAACGGCACGCCATCGAGCCCCGCCAGTTCCAGCGGTCCGTCGACCAATGCCGCGTCGAGGCGACCGGTGAGCAACCCTTCAAGCAGTTCGCCGGTCGGCGCCGATTGCACCTGCAAATTCACCATCGGGTATTGCTTGTGATAACGCGCCAGCAACGCCGGCAGATGGATCGCCGCCGTGCTGTACATGGTGCCCAGCACGAAGTCGCCGGCCGGTTGCCCGCCCATCACCGCCGCACTGGCCTGATCGCGCAGAGCGAAGAGTTTGCCGGTGTAGTCGAGCAGGACCTTGCCCGCCGGCGACAACTGCAAGCGCTGCCGTTCGCGGACGAACAGTTCGACACCCAACTGCTCTTCGAGCTGTTTCAGCCGCGTCGACAGATTTGATGGCACCCGATGCAGGCGCTCGGCGGCGCGGGTGATCGAGCCTTCCTCGGCGACCGCCTGAAATATCCGCAGTTGGCTGAATTCCACCTGCTTTCTCCTGAACAGAACAAGTTACTCACTATTATTCAATTTTAAAGAAAGTCAATCGATCCTAGCCTGACGGTCATTGCTGCCTTGAAGGAAGCCCGACCATGTCGCCGCTGATACGTTTATCCGCCTGTTTCGTTGCCCTGATGATGGCCATGGGCATTGGCCGTTTCGCCCTGACACCTCAGATGCCGCACCTGCTCAGCGAAGGGCAGATCGACCTCACCGCCGCCGGGCTGATCGCGGCGGCCAACTACTTCGGCTATCTGCTCGGTGCCGTGGATGCGATGTTCGCCCAGCGGCCGCAGCAGGTGCAGCGTCGCCTGCATGGCGGGCTATGGCTGTGCGTGCTGCTGACCCTGGCGTCGTTCTGGGCCAACGGTTTCTGGTCGCACTTGCTGTTGCGCTTTGGTACCGGAGTGGCGAGTGCCTGGGTGCTGGTGATGATCACTTCGCTCAGCCAGCCGCTGGCGGCGGCAGCGGGTCGCCCGCGCTGGGGTGCTCTGGTTTTTGCCGGGCCGGGTCTGGGGATTTTTCTCACAGGCTTGCTGGCGCTGGTCTCACATCGCTTGCAGCAGACATCGGCAACTCTGTGGCTGATTTACGCGGCCGCCGCGTTGCTGATGATGCTCGGCGTCTGGCGGTTGTTGCCGCAGCCCACGGTGGTAGCGAGGCCAGCGCCACCCCATGTGAACCCAGCGAATCGCGGCATTGCCCGGCTGGCGCTGGTGTATGCGTTTTACGGCATCGGCTACATCATTCCGGCAACGTTCCTGTCGCAGATGGCCAACGCGCAGTTTCATGGCCAGTGGCAGGCGGATCTGTTCTGGCCGTGCTTTGGCCTCGGCGCGGCGATCGGTGTGTGGTTGGTGAGTCTGCGCCGACATGATCCCGAGACCACGCGGCACTGGCTGATGGCGACGCTGTGGCTGCAAGCGGCCGGGGTGTTTGCTTGCCTGCTGGGCAGCGGCGTCGGCCTGGCGCTGGGGGTGATCCTCTGCGGCACGCCGTTTCTGGCGTGCATGCAACTGGTCATGCAGCGTTCGCGAGAGCTGGCGCCCCACGCCACTCAGCGCAACGCCGGGATGCTCACGGCGTGCTTCGCCGTCGGCCAGCTCAGCGGCCCGCTGCTGGCGGCGCTGAGCAGCCATTTCAGCGGCGGCTTGCAGCCAGCGCTGCTGATCGCCGGCGCCGGCCTGTTGCTGGCCGGCGCGCTGGCGATGCAGGCCAAGGCTACTGGCCCAGCGCCTTGCGCAAACGCCGACGCAGCCACTGCTCGGCGCTGACGAAAGTGATGCCGAGCAGCACCAGCACGGCGCCGATGACGAAGTTCAGGCTCAACTGTTCGCCGAGCAGCAGCACGCCGAAGGTCACGCCGAACAACGGCGTCATGAACGAGAACACCGCAAGGTTGGCCGCCAGATAACGGCGCAGCAGCCAGAACCACACCAGGTAGCTGAAGAACGACACCACTAGCCCTTGGAACAGCACACTGGCCACCGCCACGGTAGTCAGGCTGACGTGGGTGATCTGGCCGCTGAACAACGCGATCAACAGCAGACCGATGAAACCCACCAGCAACTGATAAAACAGGGTCAATGTCACCGGCGCTTCCGACAGTCGCGAGGCGCGCACCACCACGGTGGTCGCGCCCCAACAGGCGCCGGCCAATACGCCGAAGGCATCGCCCAGCAGCATGCGCCGATCAAGGTTGTCCCACGACACACCACCGGCGAAGGCAATCGCGATGCCGATGAACGCCAGCAGAATCCCCAGCCATTGCAACGGGCGCAAACGCTCGCTGGCCAGCAGGAAATGCACGCCGAGTGCGGTGAAGATCGGCGCGGTATACAAGAACACCGACATATGCGCGGCGGTGGTCAGTTGCAGACCTTCGGCGATGAACAGGAATTCCAGACCAAACAGTGCACCGGCCAGCAAGCCGCCGCGCCAGGTGCTGCCGACCTGATCCCAACCGCCCTTCCAGCAGATCAGCAAACCGACCAGCAACGCAGAAATCCCCGAGCGCCCCGCCGCTTGCATCACCGGCGCGATGTCCGTTGCCGCCCACTTGATCAGAACTTGCTGCACACCCCAGATCAGACACAGGCCGATCATCACTTGCAGGGCAAAACCGTCGGCATTGCGCCGCTCGGCACTCACCGCAACACCTCGAACACACACAACATGGCAGGCCATCCAATGGTCAGAAAACAGTGTCGGGGATTATCAATCAGATGCGCGGAAAAAGCCGTCTGGAAAAGACATTAAGTTGGTCAGTGGCGTCAGCGCTGAATGGTTGACGGCTGCGCCGTCATTCGCGAGCAAGCCCGCTCCCACAGAGGGTTCGGTGAACATGTGGGAGCGAGCCTGCTCGCGAAGAGGCCAGCATTGCCAACACAACTGCCGGATCAGCTCAGGCAAACCGCT
The DNA here is from genome assembly GCF_029959775.1 of Pseudomonas sp. PS01270. Lineage (NCBI taxonomy): Bacteria > Pseudomonadati > Pseudomonadota > Gammaproteobacteria > Pseudomonadales > Pseudomonadaceae > Pseudomonas > Pseudomonas sp. PS01270. Next base: position 5,326 of record NZ_JASCPT010000139.1, read on the forward strand.
TCGCCACCAAACACCCCACCGTGCAAGCAACTGCCGTCGCCACTGTCCCCCACGCCCAATCCATCAAACTCACCTGCACCGACCAGTCGCGCAAGGTTGCCCAGTTGGTCAGGTCATAAGTGCCGTAGGCCACCAGCCCCAACAGCGCACCCAGCTTCGCCGCTCGCTGCCAGCTCAGCGCCGGCAACACCACGAATACCACGCAGCCAATAACGTACAGGCAATAAAAAACCGCTGCGGGCAACAGCAGCGGTTTTTCCAGCATCAGCGAACCGAGCAGTTCGCGATAGGTCGGCGCCATCAGCAGCCCGAGCCAGATGCCATCGAGCAGCAGAAACGTCAGCAGCGTTGCGACGTAAGCGATCAGCGCCTTTTTCATCGATCCAACCTCTTGTGTGGCCTGCAACATGGGCCACTCAAGGCTCAGGTTAGTTCAATGCGATCGGCGTGAATGACGATCTTGCCTTCCTTGTACAGCGAACCGATGGCTTTCTTGAAGTTGCCCTTGCTGACGCCGAACAGGCTGCTGATCAACGCCGGATCACTCTTGTCACTGACCGCCAGGGTGCCGTCGTTTTCGCGCAACTTGCCGAGGATCTTCGAACTCAGGCTGCTCGCCGCTTCCTGGCCCACCGGTTGCAGGCTCAGGCTGATCTTGCCGTCGGCGCGCACTTCCTTGATGAAGCCTTTCTCGCGCATGCCCGAACGCATGAACTTGAAGATCTCGTTCTTGTGGATCAGGCCCCAGTGCTTGTTGTTGATGATCGCCTTGAAGCCCATGTCGGTGGCTTCAGCCACCAGCAGATCGACTTCCTGGCCCGGGCTGTAGGTGGCCGGGGTCTTGTCCAGGTAACGATCGAGGCGCGCGGTGGCGGTGATGCGGCGCGTGTGTTTGTCGAGGTAGACGTGCACCACGCAGTACTCGCCAGCGGTCATCTGGCGCTTTTCTTCCGAGTACGGCAGCAACAGATCTTTCGGCAGCCCCCAGTCGAGGAACACGCCGATGCTGTTGACTTCAACCACTTTCAGACTGGCAAATTCGCCGACCTGAACTTTCGGTTTTTCCGTGGTGGCGAGAAGTTTGTCTTCGCTGTCCAGATAGATGAATACGTTGAGCCAGTCTTCATCTTCGCTGGGAATATCTTTGGGGATATAACGGTTGGGCAAAAGAATTTCGCCATCGGCACCGCCGTCCAGATATAAACCGAAGTTAGTGTGTTTAACCACTTGCAAACTGTTGTAACGCCCGACTAAAGCCATTTCCGAAACCCTCAATACGTGGGCGGCATTCTACCCGTTTTTGCCGCAGACGTCGGGCGACAGATCCTCGCACCGGCAAATCTGCGTCAACCTGTTGATTTTGCTTGATCACTGCCCTGCGGGGTGCCGCTCGTCAGTCCGGCCCGACGCATCACTGCTGCGCTGATTGGCCTCATTTCAATTAAATGTTCTTATTTAAAACAGCAGGTTAGCTGCTTATTACGGACGACTGACCGGCAATATTGCAGCGCGGCACTTGGTTATTCCGGAGGATATTTACCAAGCTATTGTCAAGTTATTCCTGTACGATGCCTGGCCGAGTTACTTTTCTAAAGGTTAATGGCCGCCATGCGTGTAAAAGCATCCACCAGCAAAGCAAAGCCAGCTCCAGCCGTTGAAACCAGCGAATCGATCAACGATCAGATCGCAGCATTCCTCAAGTCCGGCGGCGAGATCCAGCAAATTGCCAAAGGCGTCAGTGGCCAGACATTCGGCCCGTCCAAGCAGATCAGCCTGGGCAAGAAGTAACACCGGTTTCACCCCGTCCAGAGGCGCTTTGAGCTTCGAAGCGCCTGGACTGGCACCGCGCAATCCCCCTTCGTTTTAAACAAAAATTCCCGAAAATCGACGAACGGCCATCAATGCCGGGCATTCGCCGGTATCCTTGCACGCGTCTAGATCAAGCGTTTCAGCAGGCCTTCGCCCTGCGCTCGCAGTTCATGGAGTGACGCATGCGCCCATTTCCCTGTTTATTGTTCGTCAGCCTGCTGTCAGGCGCGACCGCGCACGCGCAGGTTTTTCAGGGTGAACTGGGCGACTTCGATCTCAAGCTTGGCACCACGCCCAGCCGCAGCATGGCCCAGGGTCTGGTCAAACCGGCGGCGGTCGGCTCGTTCCACGGTGGCCTTGATCTGAGCCACGACAGCGGCGTGTATTTCGGCCAGTACGCGCCGAGCATGGGCATCAGCCCGGGCAAGAACCTCGAGATCGATTCCTACGTCGGCTTCAAGCAGCCGTTCGATCAGGTGCTCGGCTATGAAGTCGGGATGATCCATTACAGCTATCCCCGCGTGGACACCCTCGACAGCCAGGAGCTGTTTGGTGGCCTGACTCTGCTCGGCAGTCGCTTCGGCATTGCCCTGAGCAACGACCCGGATAAACAGAACAACACCTTGTTTGCCGACCTCACTGGCAATCAGCCGTTCGGCATTGGCGTGAGCATGAAATACACCACGCACCAGTTGAATACACCGGCGGCGGTGGACGGTGGCTATATCAGCAGTTTCACTGATTGGTCGGTGAAACTGTCGCGGCCGTTCATGGGCGTCGATCTTGATCTGATCTACAGCGACTCCAGCCTCAGCGGCAGTGATTGCTCGGCCTATTCCGGGCACAACAGCGAGTGCGACGGCCTCGTCACCCTCAAGGCTGTACGCACGTTCTATTGATCGGCTGAACTGCCGCGCGCATCCTGCATCACATAAGAATCAGATTTCCGACGCCAGGCTCTCGCAAGGATTTGCCCATGTCTCGCTGGTTCAAACAGATTGCCGCCCTGCTGATCTTCACCCTCGCCCTCGGCGCTTGCAGCCGCGTTGGCCTGGCCTACCGCAACCTCGACGTGATTATCCCGTGGTCGCTGAGCGATTACGTGGACATGAACGGCGAGCAGAAAGACTGGTTCAATGAACGCCTCGAGGAACACCTGAGCTGGCACTGCACCACGCAGTTACCGGGTTACCTCGACTGGCTGGACCGTTTGCAGGCCTTGGTCGAGAGCAATCAGGTCAGCGACGCCGCGCTACAGGAGCGCACCGCCGAAGCCAAGCAGGCCATCGCCGAAACCGCCCGGGAAATCACCCCTTCGGCCATCGAGTTGCTGCAAGGCCTGGACGATAAACAGGTGGCAGAAATGAACGACGCGTTTGCCAAGGATTTGCGCAAACGCCAGCAGGAATACGTGAAACCGCCGCTGGCCCAGCAGATCAAGGAACGCGGCGAGCGCATGGAAAAACGCCTGAACGATTGGCTAGGCCCGCTCAGTGACACGCAGAAACAACGCGTCGCGGCCTGGACCAACGCCTTGGGCGACCAGAACACCCAATGGATCGCCAACCGCGCGCACTGGCAGCAACAATTCAGCGCCGCCGTTGCGCAACGCCAAAGCGCGGAATTCCCACAACGCATCGAGACACTTCTGGTCAATCGCGAGCGCTTGTGGACAGCGGACTACCGCAAGGCCTACGCCAACACCGAAGCCCAGGCGCGCTCGCTGTTTGTCGACTTGATGGCCGAGAGCACGCCGCAACAGCGTGAACGGTTGTTGAAGAAAATCGAGGGAGTGCGCAAAGACTTCAATGACCTGAAGTGCCTGAAGGCCGCGCAGAAACCTTGAATAAACCAATGGGCCATTGTGGGAGCGAGCCTGCTCGCGAAGGCGGAGTGTCAGACAGTTCAAATGTCACTGACAGACCGTTTTCGCGAGCAGGCTCGCTCCCACAGGGCGGATTTCACTGGCTCAGGCGATTTGAGCCTTTGAGGCGACTTCATCAAACGTCACCTCATCCAGCGCATCCTCCTGTTCATCCAAAACCTGACGCGGGTGGTCGTTGCCGGGGATGCTGCTGTCGATCAGGCTCAACAGGCTGGAGCCGCGCGGGGTCAGAATGAAGTTGTTGCCTGTACTGCCCTCGTGATCCGGCCGCGGCTCGATGAATCCGCGCTCCAGCAAGAGCTTTTCATAATCACAGGCCAGGGTTTTCAAGTGATCGAGATTGTCGATCGGCTCGCCGGCGCTGGCTTTCTCGGCCGCATGGTCTTCGGCATAAGCGCGGGGAGCGAAGCTGTGGCCAGCGCTGTTCTGCACTTCATGCAGCAAACGTTCAATCAAATCCCAGTTATAAGTCGTCATCCTGATCCAACCTCCGGTGCGGGTGATTTTGTGCCGCTTTCAAGGTTGTGACCGAAGCGCTGCGCAGCCGTTCAGCAGTATTTCCGGACCCGACCGACCGACGGCTGTCGATTACCTCGCACGTTGAACGACTAGGCTGAAACAGCCGGTTCAACCCGCAGGAGACATCGTCATGAACGTTGCAAACCATCCGGTGGTATCACGCGAAGAATGGCTCGCCGCCCGTCAGCAGCATTTGGCCCGCGAAAAAGCCTTCACCCGAGACCGCGATCGCCTCAGCGCCGAGCGCCGCGCCCTGCCGTGGGTGAAAGTCGACAAGGACTATCATTTTCAAGGGCCGAACGGCGAGCTCAAGCTCAACGACCTGTTTGGCAACAACAGCCAGTTGATCATCTACCATTTCATGTTTGCCAAAGGCTGGGAGCAAGGCTGCCAGGGCTGCTCGTTCCTCAGCGACCACATCGACGGCGCCAACCAGCACCTGGCCCATCACGACGTCGCGGTGGTTGCAGTTTCCCATGCGCCATTCAACGAGTTTCAGGACTTCAAAAAGCGGATGGGCTGGAAGTTCGACTGGGTTTCGTCAGAAGGTTGCGATTTCAATTACGACTTCGGCGTCTGCGCCCGGGCTGAGGATGTAGCTGAGGGAAAGGCTACGTACAACTACGAAAAAACCGACAGCGTCGAGGAAGAAATGCCGGGGCTGAGCGTGTTTTATCGCAATGACGAAGGCGAGATTTTCCACACCTATTCCACATACGCGCGCGGCCTGGACATGCTAGTTGGTGCTTACCACTATCTGGATCTCACGCCCAAGGGCAGGAATGAAGACGAGATCATGGAATGGGTTCAGCATCATGATCGCTATGACGGTGCGCCGAAGTCGGGTTGCTGCCATGCCGATTAAGGACAATCCTGGCCCCACAGTTTCTGAACTTTTGCCACGCTTCAGACCTCAACCGTTCAACCCGCCTTAACCGGAACTGAGGCCTGCCCATGAAAACCCTGATCAAGCTGTCCCTCGCCGCCACCCTTGCCTGCGCCCTGCCCGTCTGGGCCTGCACGCCGGAAGAGGCGACGATCAAACGCGAACAACTGGCCAAGGAAGTCTCCAAGCTCACCGAGCAGAATCCGGAAAAGGCCAAGGAGATCAACGCCGAGTTGCAGAAAATGGATCTGGGCACGGCCAGCGCCGATCTGCCGGACAAGTGCCAGTTGATCGATCAGCGTCTGAAGGAACTGGGGTCGGCGGAGAAGAAGGCCGACAGTTGAGGACGAAAAAAAACCGGACAATGTCCGGTTTTTTTATGCGCGTTCTTTAGCTTACTCAGCCGCTGGCTCGGCTGGCTTGCGGCGCTTGAGCGGGGCCATGCCGTCGCTGCTCACCAGAGAATCCGGCTTTGGACGGTTGACGCTCTTGCGCTTGGTCGGCGTCTTGGCGGCGGTTTTCTTCTTGTCGCCCTTGGCGTCGGTCTTTTTCTTCTTCACGCCGACGGCTTTGCCCGAGGCCTTGACCTTTTTCGGCCCGCCGTAGGTGCCTTTGACTTCCTTGATCGTGCGGCGCTCGAAGCTTTGCTTCAGGTAGCGCTCGATGCTCGACATCAGGTTCCAGTCGCCGTGGCAGATCAGCGAGATCGCCAGACCGTCGTTTCCGGCGCGGCCGGTACGACCGATGCGGTGTACGTATTCGTCGCCGCTGCGTGGCATGTCGAAGTTGATCACCAGATCCAGACCGTCGACGTCCAGACCACGGGCCGCAACGTCGGTAGCGACGAGGATCTTCACACCGCCCTGCTTCAGACGATCGATCGCCAGTTTGCGATCCTTCTGGTCTTTCTCGCCGTGCAGCACGAACGCTTTGTATTCCTGGGCCACGAGACGGCCGTAAATGCGGTCGGCCATGGCGCGAGTGTTGGTGAAGACGATGGCCTTCTGGTAGGTCTCGTTGGCCAACAGCCAGTTCACAATCTGCTCTTTGTGCTGATTGTGGTCGGCGGTGATGATTTGCTGACGAGTCGTCGAGTTGAGCTGGCTGACCGCGTTGAGCTGCAAGTGCTCAGGGTTGTTCAGGACCTTGGCGATCATTTCGCGCAGGCCGGAACCGCCGGTGGTGGCGGAGAACAGCATGGTCTGCTGACGGTTCGGGCACTCATCGACCAGACGCTGCACGTCTTCGGCGAAACCCATGTCGAGCATGCGGTCGGCTTCGTCGAGGACCAGCACTTCGACTTCTTTCAGGTCGAGGTTGCCGGCATTGAGTTGCTCGATCATCCGCCCCGGGGTACCGATGAGGATGTCCGGCACTTTGCGCAACATCGCGGCCTGGACTTTGAAGTCTTCGCCGCCAGTGATCAGGCCGGACTTGATGAAAGTGAACTGCGAGAAGCGTTCGACTTCCTTCAAGGTCTGCTGGGCCAGTTCACGGGTCGGCAGCAGGATCAGCGTCTTGATGCTGACGCGGATCTTCGCCGGGCCGATCAGGCGATTGAGGATCGGCAGGACGAAAGCAGCGGTTTTGCCGCTACCGGTTTGCGCCGTCACCCGCAGATCACGCCCTTGGAGCGCCAGCGGGATGGCCGCGGCTTGCACTGGCGTTGGCTCGACAAATTTCAGCTCGGCCACGGCTTTGAGCAGGCGTTCGTGCAGGGCGAATTGGGAAAACACGGGTGCTACCTCGAAGATATGCAAAAAAACAGCTGCATAGGTTACCGGTTTCGAGCGCTCAGGCCGAGTTTCTTTGTGCAAACGCCGACAATCAGTGGTTTTTTTGTTGCCCGATTTGTCACTCGCTGCAATACACAGCGTCTTAAATGCTCTAATCGGCCCTCGCGTCTTACAGAAGAAACGTTTCGCTCATGGATATCAAACAGCTCTGGCTCAAAGCCCAAGGCCTCTGGGGCACGCTCGAAGAGCACCCACTTCTGCAATCGGGACTGGCGCTGCTGGTGCTGCTGGTCATCGCGCTGGTGCTCGGGCGAGTGGCGCGCTACCTGATCCTGCACGCCAGTCGCATGCTCGGCCGCCAACCGGCGCTGCACTGGATCAACGACTTTCGCCACAACAAGGTGTTTCAACGACTGGCGCAGATGACCCCATCGCTGGTGATCCAGTTCGGCCTGCACCTGGTGCCGGAGCTGAGCAAAACCGCGATGAATTTTCTCGGCAACGTCGCGCTGGCCTTCACCATCCTGTTCCTGCTGCTGGCGGTCAGCGCCCTGCTCAACGCCCTGCTCGACATCTACGCGCGCACCGAGCATGCGCGTACACGCTCGATCAAAGGCTACGTGCAACTGGCGAAAATGGTTTTGTACGTGTTCGGCGCGATCATCATCGTCGCTACATTGATCGACCGTTCGCCGCTGTTGCTGCTGTCGGGCCTGGGTGCGATGTCGGCGGTGATTCTGTTGGTCTACAAGGACACGCTGCTGTCGTTCGTCGCCAGCGTGCAACTGACCAGCAACGACATGCTGCGGGTCGGCGACTGGATCGAAATGCCACAAGTCGGCGCCGATGGCGATGTGGTCGACATCACGTTACACACGGTCAAGGTGCAGAATTTCGACAAGACGATCGTCTCGATCCCGACCTGGCGGCTGATGTCCGAGTCGTTCAAGAACTGGCGCGGCATGCAGCAGTCCGGCGGTCGGCGGATCAAGCGCAGCCTGTTCATCGATGCCAGCGGCGTGCGCTTCATCCGCGACGACGAGGAAGAAAAGCTCTCGCAGGTGCACCTGCTGACCGACTACATGGGCCGCAAGAAAGCCGAGCTCAAGGCCTGGAACGAAGCGCAGGGCAATGTCGCGGCGATGTCGGCCAACCGCCGCCGCATGACCAACATCGGCACCTTCCGCGCCTATGCGCTGGCGTATCTGAAGAGTCACCCGGAGATTCAGCCGAACATGACCTGCATGGTTCGCCAGATGCAGACCACCGCACAGGGCATTCCGCTGGAAATCTACTGCTTCACCCGCACCACGGTGTGGGCCGATTACGAGCGGATTCAGGGGGATATTTTCGATTACCTGCTGGCGGTGTTGCCGGAGTTCGGGCTGAGCCTGTATCAGCAGCCGAGTGGCGGGGATTTGCGCGCCGGGTTGCTGCCAGCGGTGTTGGGCTCGGCGAGTATTCCGGAGCCGGAAAAACACCTGATGTAACCCAAAGATCAAATGTGGGAGCGAGCCTGCTCGCGAATGCAATGTGTCAGTCGACCCATACTTATCTGACC